>JAGCWB010000108.1 GCA_017962065.1 Bacteroidales bacterium | reverse complement strand
TGAAAAGGATTCTTTGCATAATATCGGCATTGATTTTGAGCCTTGCCCCGGCTATGGCCCAGAAAACCAGCATGAAACAGCTGGAAAGCCAGCGTGCGCAGCTGGAAAAGGACATCGCCCTGCTTAACCGCAAGCTGGACCAGAACTCAAAAAGCAGTTCGGAAGCAATGAGCAACCTTACACTGGTGCGAAGCAAGATATCGGCCCGCGAACAACTCATAGCCAGCTGCGACCATACGCTCCGGATGCTGGACGACTCCATAAAGGTTTGCCAGGGGGAGATTAACCGCCTGCAGGCCCGCTACGACACGCTTTCCCTCTATTACGGCCGCCTGGTGCGCAGTTCATACAAGAACAGGGACAGCCGCCTGTGGTACATGTATCTTCTTTCCAGCGACTCAATGGGCCAGGCTTTCCGAAGGTTCGGATATTTCAGGAGCCTTTCTTCACAGATGAGCCAGCAGGCGCTGAAGATCAGGGAGACATCGGCCCAGCTGGAGGTGGAAAAGGAGAGGCTTACCGGCCTGAGGGAAGAGGCCGACCAGATGCGCAGGAAGGTTGTTCAAGAACGTACAACGCTTCAAAACGAGGAAGCGCAGTCCAACCGCCTGGTGGAACAGCTTAACAAGGACCGCAAGAAATACCAGCAGCAACTGCAGGATAAGAACAAGCAAAAAGAGGCCCTGAACCGCAAGATTGCCGATTTGATAAGGGCCGAGCAGGAAGCGGCCAAGAAGAAGAATGCCAACAAGGGTGGCGATAATAAGGCCGGCAACAAGACCGTTTCTACGGAGATCGACACCAAGCTTTCAAACGAATTCGCTGCCAACAAAGGCAAGCTGCCATGGCCGGTTGAGGGTGCAATTGTGGAGCGCTTTGGCAAGCACAAGCACCCCGTTTATCAGAACGTTGACCTGCCGCAGAACAACGGCGTAACGCTGGTTGTAAAGCGCGGTGCTCAGGCAAAGGCCGTGTTCAACGGCAAGGTGACGCAGATTGTTGTGCTGCCAGGCTACAACCAGTGCGTGCTTATTAGCCACGGCGCATACTATACTCTATATACCAAGTTGAAGACGGTTTCAGTGAAAGCCGGCGACAAAGTTGTCACAGGCCAGGTTGTGGGCACCGTAGATACAATAGGCGGCGAAGACCTGTTCCACTTTGAGCTCTGGAACGGCTCCACGCCCCAGAATCCGGAAAACTGGCTAAGGGATTAATTGTTATGCCTAGAACCAGCTCAATAGCAGTATTGGCGGTGGTGGCTGTAATAGCCGCTTCCTGCATGCCGGGACCCCGCACAGACCGCAGGACCAGCAAACTGCTGGACGAACTGGATGGCTATCTGGCCACAAGGGAACTCTATGTAGCAAAGAAAAAAGACCAGCTGGACGCCTACCGGCGGCTTATTGACGCCACACAGGACCCCGCAAGCCGATACGAGTTGGAAATGATAGCTGCAGCGGATTACTTTGCTTTCAGTTTCGATTCTACGCAGACATACCTGAAAATGCACAGACGCTGGCACTGCAGCTTGGCGACCGGGATAGATACGATAAGGCATCAATCGAACTGGGTCACCTTTATGAAAAGGCCGGCAACTACCTGGAGGCTAACCAGATTCTTTACATTCAAATTGATTCCGCTGCCCTGTCGGCTCCGCTTAAAGCCGAATACTTCTGGGTCCTGTATGACTTCAGTAAAGACATGGCTGGCAATTCCGGCATGGTAGAGCGGATGTCAATTCCTCCTGAAGCCACCTTCCGGGAACAGCTGTACCGAATGCTTACCCCAGATAAGTCACGCTACCAGATAATCCTGCGGGACCAGTATATAGAAGAGGGGCAACTGGAAAAGGCCGACAGCATGAGCCATCTTCTGCTTTCATCGGTAAAGCCCGAAGACCGCGACTACGCCATACACTCTTTTTTCCAATCGGAGATAGAGGTGCAGAAAGGGAATAGAGGTAATCAGATGTACTGGCTGGTGAAATCGGCCGAATGTGATGTGATAAACGCCGTGCGGGACTATGCCTCGCTCACCATGGTGGCCCAGCTTATACTGCCAACGGACGTGGACCGCTCTTTCCGCTACTTGCGCATTGCCCAGGAAGACGCTCTGGCATATAACGCAAAGCTTCGGCCCTGGCAGATTTCCCGCTTCCTGATGCAAGTGGAAGATGCTTATCAGGACCGGCAAGAACGCGCAAGCCGCAGCGGCAAAATATGGTCTATCCTGCTGGCCATCCTTACCGTTATTCTGTCCCTTGGAACATATTTCCTGATTAACCGCTCACTCAAACTCTCCAAGCTGCGGAAAGAATTGGAAAACAGCAATAATTCACTGGCGCTGGCAAATGCCACATTAAACGACCTGAATCAGCAGATTTCCAAAGCCGACCGTGTGAAGGAAAAGTACATCCTGAACTTCCTTCGGGGACTTTCGGCTCAAGTAGCCGTAACCAGGGCCGAAGACAACCGCTTCCGCAACCTTTTAAAACAAGGCAAGGCCGACCAACTCCTGAAAGAACTTTCCATCAGTGGCCGCAGCGAGAAGGCCCGTGACGAATTCTACGAAACATTCGATACCACTTTCCTGGGATTGTATCCATCCTTTGTGGAGAAATTCAATGCGCTCTTAAAAGAAGAAGCACGTGAAACAGCTCCCGACGGAAGGCTTACAACGGCACAGCGTGTATTTGCGCTTATTCGTCTTGGCATAGATGACAGCAAGGCAATTGCCACCATACTGGACTACTCACTGAGCACCATATATAATTATAAGGTTGCCATCAAAAACGCCGCCCTTGGAGACCGCGATTCCTTTGAAGCCAAGGTTAAATCAATAGGAAAGTAGCGCGTTTCGATTTATTTCGCTACTACTTTTATCTTATTTTAAAGAATTTTAATTACGTGATTTTCACGTGATTATCTTTCTTGTGCCACTACTTATATATTCCCAACAAGCAGAGTAGTGTGAAATACCCATAATTTTGCATCAGACCTGAACCCCAAAACCAATAACCAGTCTATGCAAGTTCATAAAAGCATCTTTGCGCTGGTAGCGCTGACTGTTATATTTTCCTGCACGCGCAGGAACGTATCCTCCACCGTGGGCAGCACCTCACAGGTGGAAAGCCGTATTGAGAGTATCCTCTCGCAAATGACTCTGGCCGAAAAAATCGGCCAGATGAATCAGGTATCGGCCGGAGGAGACGTCAACAACTATGTGGACGCCCTGCGTAAAGGCCAGATAGGCTCCATCCTGAACGAGGTGGATCCGGTAAAGATAAATGAATTCCAGCGTCTGGCCGTTGAGGAGTCCCGTCTGGGCATTCCGCTGCTCGTGAGCCGTGACGTCATACATGGTTTTCATACCATCTTCCCTATTCCACTTGGCCTGGCAGCCACATTTGACCCTGCCTTGACAGAAGAAGGTGCCCGCGTTGCGGCCATTGAGGCAACAGCTCAAGGCATCCGCTGGACTTTCTCGCCCATGCTGGACATTGCCCGCGACCCACGCTGGGGCCGCATTGCCGAGGGTAGCGGCGAAGACCCCTACCTGGACGCGCGTATGGCCGAAGCCATGGTGCACGGCTACCAGGGACGCACGGCCGACTCCACCTCCATGGCTGCCTGCATCAAGCATTTTGTAGGTTACGGAGCAGCAGAGGGAGGCCGCGACTACAACAGTACATTCCTCACGGAAAGGCAGTTGCGCAATATCTATCTTCCTCCCTTTGAAGCCGCAGTAAAAGCCGGAGCAATGACGCTGATGACCTCCTTCAACGACAATGACGGCGTCCCTTCCACAGGCAACACCTTCGTGGTAAAGGATGTCCTGCGCGACGAATGGGGCTTCGACGGCCTGGTGGTCACGGACTGGAACTCAATGGGAGAGATGATTAATCACGGGTTCGGCGTAGACCGCAAGGATGTGGCCCAGAAAGCCGTAAATGCCGGCGTTGACATGGATATGATGACCTTTGGTTTCGTTTCTCATCTGGAAGAGTTGGTAAAAAGCGGAGCCGTAAAGGAGAAAACCATTGACAACGCCGTTCGCAATATACTTCGCGTAAAGATTCTGCTTGGCCTGTTCGAGAACCCTTATATTAATGTAGAGGCAGCCAAGGCCGTACAGTATGCTCCGGAGCATCTTGCATCGGCCCGGAAAACTGTTGAGGAATCTGTGATTCTGCTCAAGAACGACGGTATTCTGCCGCTAAATGGCACACCCCGCATCCTTGTCACCGGTCCGCTGGCCAATGCCCCGCACGACCAGCTTGGCACCTGGGCATTCGACGGTGAAAAATCTCATACAGTCACTCCTCTTAAAACCCTTCAGGAGCGTTTTCCCGGCCGTGTGGAATATGTTCCCGGTCTTACTTTCAGCCGTGAAAAGCGTTCCGGTTTTGCCGATGTGGTGGCCGCCGCAAAACGCGCAGATGTAGTGCTGGTATTCCTTGGCGAAGAAGCAATCCTGTCAGGCGAAGCACATTCTTTGGCCGATCTTAACCTTAAAGGTTCCCAAAGCGAGCTTTTGGCAGCTCTCAAGACCGCTGGCAAGCCGATAGTTGCCACCGTAATAGCAGGAAGGCCGCTCACCATAGAGCGGGACCTTCCCAACGTGGACGCAATGCTGTACAGCTTTCATCCCGGCACTATGGGCGGACCGGCTCTTGCCAACCTTATCTTCGGCGATGTTAATCCTTCCGGCAAAGCACCTATAACCTTCCTGCGCACCGTGGGACAGGCTCCGCTTTACTATGCCCACAATATGACCGGCAGGCCGTACAACGGCGAAACGCTCCTGGATGATATTCCTGCCGAAGCCGGACAGACATCTCTTGGTAATACCAGCTATTATCTTGACTATGGTGCATATCCGCTGTTCCCCTTCGGTTATGGCCTCAGTTATACCACTTTTGCCTATTCTTGCATCGGCCTGGACAAAGACACTTATAAGGCCGATGACACCATTTCCATCAGCTTCACTCTGTCCAACACCGGCGCTTATGATGGCACCGAAGTGGTTCAGGTGTACATTCGTGACCTGGTTGGTTCCATAACACGTCCAGTGAAAGAACTCAAGGCCTTCGAACGCATAAACCTTAAATCCGGCGAAAGCCGCACACTCACCATACAGATTCCCGTACAAGAACTGGCTTTCACGGGGCTGGACGGCATAAAGAAAGTTGAACCCGGCGAGTTCCGGCTGTGGGTAGCCGGAGACAGCGCCTCGGGCACCCCTGTTTCATTTACTATCATTTAACAATTAACCAATAACCAACGCAAAACAAACCAACGCGTATGAAAAAAATCGCATCTTTGATCCTTTTCCTAGGATTGGTTTTGTCGGCAGCGGCACAGAACGTCACACTTAAGGGTGTGGTTCATGACAGCGCCGGCGAACCCATCATCGGCGCGTTTGTAGTTCAGCAGGGTACCAACAACGGTACTATGACGGGCGTGGACGGAGACTTCGTCCTCAATGCCCCGACCGGTGCTTCCATCGAGGTTTCCTGCATCGGCTACACCACGCAGGTGATTGTGAACAACGGAGAACAGAATCTGGTGGTTGTTCTTCCCGACGACACCCAGATGCTGGAAGAAACCGTGGTAATCGGCTACGGTGTACAGAAAAAGTCCGTGGTGACGGCTTCCATCGCAAAAGTGGACGCCGAAGCTCTGGGCGTAACCTCTCCCACCCGTGTGGATAACGCCCTCAAGGGCCTTACCGCCGGTGTACAGGTAACGGCTTCATCCGGCCAGCCGGGCGCAGCCTCCCGTATCCGCGTCCGCGGTATCGGCACCATCAACGATTCAAACCCGCTATACATTGTGGATGGTATGCCTATGGGCATTGACGGTATCGACTACCTGAACCCTCAGGATATCGAGTCCATCGAAGTTCTTAAAGACGCAGCTGCAGGTGCCGTTTACGGAGCCCGTGCTGCAAACGGTGTTATTCTGGTGACGACAAAGAAAGGCGCCAAGGGATCGGCACGTTTCAGCTACGACTTCTCCTATGGCTGGTCCAGCCCCTGGCGCGAGCGTGAAGTCTTGAATGCCAGCGAGTATGCACTCATGAACAACGAAGGCCGTATCAACGCCGGCATGGCTCCCGTCTATGCCGATCCGTACAGCTATGGCGAAGGCACAGACTGGCAGAAGCAGGTGTTCAACTACAACGCCCCTTCCCAGAGTCACGAGTTTTCCGTGAGCGGAGCATCCGACAAGGTAAACTACTATGTCTCCCTGGGTTATCTTAAACAGGATGGTATCGTGGGCGGCCAGTTCGGACGTTCCAACTATGACCGTCTCACAATCCGTTCCAACAACTCCTACACTCTGCTGGACCGCACTAAAGAGCGCAACTGGCTTAATAACATTGTTTTAACCTCGCAGCTTTCCTATGCCAACATCCATTCGAAGGGTGTCGCAGAAAACTCTCAGTGGGGTTCCCCGTTAGGATCGGCCCTGGCACTGAGCCCTATCCTGGGCGTATATGCCACCGAAGAAGATCTGGCGACATACCAGACCATCTATGCAGGCCAAACCCTTGTTGAAGACGAAAATGGTGTATTCATGATTCCCGGAATGGACTACAATGAGATGGTAAACCCGGTAGCCTCCATGCATCTGCCTGCCAACCAGAACTGGACTCATAAGTTCACTGCCGGATTCTCCGGAGAACTTCAGATCTGGGACAACCTTAAGTTCAAGAGTTCCATTGGATTTGACCTTGGATTCTGGGGCAACGAGGGTTATACCCCGCTGTTCTACCTGAGCGGCAACAACAAAGCCGAGAATTCCAACGCCAACGCTTACAGCGCCCAAAGCTTCAGCTGGCAGCTTGAAAACGTACTGTCCTACAACAAGACCATTGACAAGCACAGTTTCTCTGTCCTCCTGGGTCAGAGCGCATTCCGTTCCAAAGGCCAGCAGGTTGGCGGTTCCCGCATGGACCTGCCGGAGGACAAGTACAGCAAGCCTTACATTGACAACGCCACCGGCCTTCAGGAAGACGGCCGCATGAATGTGTATGGCAGCTATTACACCGAGCATCGCCTTGCATCCTACTTCGCCCGTGCCGACTACAACTACGGTGAACGGTACATGGGTCAGGTCACCCTCCGTATGGACGGTTCCTCCCGTTTTGGCGCCAACAATAAAGGGGGTTACTTCCCGTCCTTCTCCCGGGGCTGGAACATCCATAAGGAACCCTACATGGTGGATGTTATCCCTTCATGGCTCAGCAACGCCAAACTGCGTTTCTCCTGGGGTATGAACGGTAACGAAAACATTGGTGACTTCCGCTATACAGTGATGACATCCAGAGGCAACAACTACATCTTTGGTCAGAACGAGTCTGTGGCCCAGGGCGTCAAATCCAGCGGTCTGGCCAACCCCGACCTGCGCTGGGAGGAGTCCATTCAGACCAACATCGGCCTTGATTTGGGTTTCATGGCAAATGCTCTCACATTCACCATTGAATGGTACAAGAAACGCACCAACGGCATGCTAATGGAAATCCCCATCAACTCCTATGTAGGTGAATCCCGTCCTATCGGCAACGTAGGTATTATGGATAATACAGGCGTTGAGATGGAGCTTTCTTATAAGTTCAACTTAGGTCCCGTAAACTTCCGCGTCGGCGGCAATGGCACCTGGCTCAAGAACACTCTGGTGAACCTGGGTAACGACAGCGGATTCCAGAACTATGACTCCTTCCAGGGCGCCGGAACAGCTTCCCGCGCAGAGAACGGCTATCCTTTCGTATTCTTCTACGGCTATAAGACCGACGGAATCTTCCAGAACCAGGCCGAAATTGACGCTTATGTGAATAAGGATGGTGAAAAACTCATGCCCAATGCCGTACCCGGCGACGTACGCTTTGTCGATGCCAACGGCGACGGCAAATTCAACGACGACGACCGCACCTATATAGGCGATGGCACACCTGACTTTACCTGGGGTCTCAACCTGTCCGCCAATTGGAACGGCATTGACTTCTACATGCTGTGGCAGGGTACAGCCGGCAATGACGTGCTTGACCTCACCCGCCGTATAGACATTTCCCAGTCAAACCTGCCTTCTTATATGCTTAACCGCTGGACAGGCGAAGGTACTTCCAACCGCATTCCCCGCTATGTCCGAGGCGACTCCGTCAACTGGCAACTAAGCGACCTCTATGTATATGACGGCTCCTATGGCCGCCTCAAAACCCTCCAGCTGGGTTATACCCTTCCGGAGAAACTCACAAAGAAGATTCTCATTTCTTCGCTCCGCCTCTATGTGAGCGCCGAGAACCTCGTCACTCTTACCAAGTACCACGGATACGATCCGGAAATCTCTTCCGGCGGCACATCGCTGGGTATCGACTACGGCGTTTATCCCCAGCCGCGCACGTTCCGTGTGGGCCTGAACCTTAAATTCTAAACGGGAGGAATGGATATGAAAAAGAATTTTGTATTAGCACTTACTGCCGCAGCCGTTATTCTGAGCGCCTGCGGAAAGGAATTCCTCACCGTGGAACACCCCACCGAGAGCCCGCTGGAGGAATACTTTACCACGCCCGAGCATCTGCAGGAGGCCGTTATCGCCGCCTACGACCCGCTTGAATGGTTCGACTGGAACAACAGCCAGTACACCCCGCTGAACATCATGAGCGACATCATGGCCGACCAGATATGGGTTGGCGGTTCCGACCGTTCCGACAACAAGTTCTGGCACCTGATGATGAACTTTGAGGCTCTGCCCACAGACACCATGAGCGGACTATGGAGTTCATGCTATTCCGGAATTAAACGCTGCAACGATGTAATCACATATATCGGCTGGACAAAGGACAACGGTCTCAGTGAAGCCGATGCCAAACTTGCCGAGGCTCAGGTTCGTGTTCTGCGCGCCTTCTACTACAATATCCTGTGGAAATTCTACGGCAACATCCCTTACTATGAGGTTAACCTTACCGGAGACTTCACCTGCCAGCAGTTCCCTGCCGACGAAGTTTACGATAAGATTATCGCCGATCTTGAAGGAGCCATCGCACTCGATGTCCTGCCCATGAAGTGGATCGGAGACGATCAGGGACGGGTTTCCAAGGCCATGGCATACATGCTTTACGCCGAACTTACGATGTATAAGAACGATGAGAGCCGCCTGCCAAAAGCCTTGAATTACATGAAGGATATCATTGCTGCCGATTATGCGCTCCTGCCCGACTACGGCATTCTTTTCAAGGAAGAAGGCGAGTGGGGAAAAGAGACAATCTTCGACATCAATTACAAGGACGACAACGCTATACGCGGATGGTCCCCCGGCAATAACCCTCTGGCCGCCGGCGGTACAGTCCTGCCCCGCATGATCAGCCCCAACGGCTGGAGCGGAGACTCCGTTCACGACAACGGCTGGGGCTTTGCACCTGTCCGTCAGTCAACCTATGACATGTATGCAGCAAACGACGCCCGCCGTGACGCCACCTGCTGGAACGTAGGTGCCGGCGTAGGATACAGCCCCCGCTATCAGGACACCGGCATCTTCCTGGAGAAGTATGTTGCCTACAAGGAGAATAACAAGGACCAGCTGGCCGATGCCGACCTCAACTTCAACAACAACCTTCGTATCTACCGCTTCTCTGAGACTCTGCTGAACGCTGCCGAACTGGTGGTTCGCGGTTATGGCTCCGGCGATGCCGAAGGCTGGCTGAACCAGGTTCACTCCCGTGCAACCGGTGAAAATGTAGCCCTGTCCCTTGAGAACATCAAGAAAGAACGCGAACTTGAGTTCGTGGGCGAAGGCAAGCGCTACTGGGATCTGGTTCGCTGGGAAAGCGATTCCGACGACATCAAGGCATCCAAGGTGCTGGTTCCCGACGAGTTTGGTTACCGTACCAACAGCTGGACTGCTTCCAAGAAGTATCTGCCCATCCCTCAGAGCGAGATTGACTCGGCTAAGGGCAAGACTTATGAACTCACCCAGAACAACTATTGATTATGAAAAGATTAGCTTATATACTCACTGCAGTTCTGGCACTGGCCGCCTGCGCAAAGGAGCAGATTCACCACCCTTCAGAGGCAGAAGCTCCCAAAACGGCATCGGCCTATGAACCCATCATCTCGGTAGATCAGGAGATTAACCAGGTCACCTTCTCCGTGGATGCCAAGGGCGTGATTCCCGTGTGGCTGTTCCAGGACAAAAACGGTGAATTCACCGAATACAAGGCCCAGAACGGCGCAAAGAAGATCTTTACCACCGCCGGTGACTATCCGGTGCGCATGAAGATAATGAACGCTTCAGGCGTAAGCCCGGACTATGTGGAAAAGACTTTCCATATTGACAACACAATTGCCAACTTCGACAAGTACCTGAACTTCCTGGCCGGTGGCACATCGGCCGAAAACACTAAGATTTGGCACATCGACGGTGAAACCGCCGGCCACATGGGCTGCGGTGAACCTGGTACCGACGGCACCAACTGGTGGTCGGCCAATCCCGGTGACAAGGAAGCCTTCGGTGTTTACGAAGACCTTGTCACATTCAGCGGCGATGGTGCATATTTGTACTATCCTGGTGACGACAATGCCACTTACGTGAATATCGGCGTAACCGTATCCCCGTTCGTGGACCAGAAGGGAGAAGCTACGGAAGACTACAACGTCACCGTGGCAGAGCAGTTGAGCTCCTACAAGTTCGAGATGCGCGGCAACGACCTGTATCTCACTCTGCCGGAGCACACCCTGTTCCCGTACATCGACAACGACGACTTCTGGGCAGCACCCGAATTCAAGGTGCTCAGCGCCAGCCGTGAAACCTTCGAACTTGTGCACGACAACGGCGCCATCGCATGGCACTTCCTGATTACCTCCAAGGCTGGCGTAGTGAAGTTCAAAGGCTTCAAATACGACGCCGACAGCAATATCTGGAAACCTGCCGATTCCGACCATAGTATCTCTTACTACTATGCTCCAGGCTGGGCTCAGATTGACGATCCAGAGACCGAGCAGAACGGTGCGGAATATACCCTCACCCTGCCGGAAGCCACCTCCGACCAGTGGCAGGCTCAGTTCCACATCATCCCCACCGCCCCTGTTGTTCTGGAAGCATCCAAGAACTACGACTTCTCGGTGATTGTGAACACCAACCTGGGACTCCCGGGTATGACGCTCAAACTCACCGACGTGGGCGATGACAACAACTTCCTGTTCGCTGAACGCGAGAAATTCGAAGCCGGCGAAACCGTTTTCTACTTCACCGATCTTGCCGGAATTGACGCTCCCAACGGCGTGAAGATGGTATTCGACTTTGGCGGAAACGCTGCAGGCACCGTGGTCTCACTTGCCAATATAGTGGTTAAGGACCATGCCATTGACGACGGTACCGTGCTGCCCGAAGATCCCGAGGATCCGGAAGAGCCCGAAGAAGGCGCACATTACGACATTACCGGTGCCACCAACCTCTGGCGCAGCGCAGTAATTGAAGAAATGTTCTACTACTATGCTCCGGGCTGGCAGAAGATTGACGATCCGGTAGTATCGGTTGACAATTGGGTTTATACCTTCTCCTTGCCGGAGGCCACAAGCGACCAGTGGCAGGCCCAGGTTGCATTCCGCACATCCATGAGCTCGTCGGCCGACAAGAAGTATGACTTCTGCTGCACCTTAACCACGTCGCAGGATGTGAAGGGCGTGACCATCAAACTGGTCCAGACCGGCGATGACAACGTATTCTATTGCGCCGACCGTCACAACATTACTGCCTTTGAACCGTTCGTGTACAAACTTCCGAACGTGGACGGCATTGACATGGAGAAGATCTCCCTCTTCTTCGACTTTGGCGGCAACCCTGCCAATACCGACGTGGAAATCAAGGACATCTGCTTCCAGGAGCATCAGGAACCCCAGGGCGGCGGAGAGGTTGTATTTGACTACGACTCCGACAAGAACCTGTGGAAACCGGCCGATGCAGCCCACACCTACAGCCAGTACTATGCTCCAGGCTGGAACCAGTTGCCCAACCCCGATGTCACTAATGAAGGCAACGAGTACCGCTTCTCATGCCCTACCGCTACCTCCGACCAGTGGCAGAACCAGTTCTTCATCATCCCCGATAACGCAATGGCGCTTAGCGCCGATAAGAAGTACGATTTCCACTGCAGGGTAACGCTGAGCCAGGATGTGAACGGTGTAACCTTCAAACTCACCGACTCCACCGATGACAACAACTTCCTGTTCACCGAGCGCCGCGACATATCGGCCTATGAAGAGTTCGTATTCACCCTGATAGAGCTGGACGGCATTGACGCCGCTGCCATAAAGATGGTATTTGACTTTGGTGGCAACCCGGACAACACTGATGTGGAAATCAAGGAAATCATCCTGCAGGAACATGAGGCAGGCGGTTCCGGATCAGGTTCTGCGCCTATGGTTTATGACGATGCCGACAATGTGTGGAAAGGAGCCGACGCAGCCCACTCCTACAGCCAGTACTATGCTCCCGGCTGGAACCAGCTGCCCAACCCCGAGATTACCAACAACGGTAACGAGTACAGCTTCAGCTGCCCTTCCGCCACCACTGACCAGTGGCAGAACCAGTTCTTCATCATCCCCGATAACGCAATCGCACTTAGCGCCGACAAGAAGTACGACTTCCAGTGCAAGGTGGAGCTGAGCCAGAATGTAAATGGTGTAACCTTCAAGCTCACCGACTCTGCCGATGACAACAACTTCCTGTTCACGGAGCGTTGCGACATATCGGCCTACGAGGATTTCACTTTCACTATGATGGAGATCACCGGCATTGACGCCGCAGCCGTAAAGATGGTCTTCGACTTTGGCGGCAACCCGGATGACACCGACGTTACCATTAGGGAAATCATCCTGCGCGAACATAAGTAATATGGACGCACGTTTTATTCTATCGTTCCTTTTAGTCGCCGCAGCTTGCGCCTGCGGCGGCTCGAAGGATCCGGTACCCGCCGAAGAAGAAACGGTGACTGTAACCCCCACCTCGTTTTCATGCAGTGCCGATGCAGCTGAGCTTACGCTTAACGTGACAGCTTCCGACGCATTCCAGGCATTTCCGGCCGACGGGTGTACCTGGGTTACTGTAACGCCGTCCTACAGCGCTGAAAAATCGGCCAAGGTGACGGTGAAAGTGACCAAGAACGACACTTATAAAGAGCGTAGCACAGAGATTACCGTCAAATGTGGCACTACCCGCGTGAAGGTGCCTGTCACCCAAAGCGCACCGGATGTGGATATTGACATTCCCGAAGGATATCAGCTGGTTTGGCGCGATGAATTCAATGAAGGAAGCATTCCTTCATCGGAATGGTGGTACGAGACCGGTGCCGGCGGCTGGGGCAACAACGAGCTGCAGAACTACGTAGCACAGTCCAAGGACGGAACCGACCTTGCCTATATTTCCAATGGCACACTTAAAATTGAGGCCCGGAAGATTGGCAGCACGGTGTATTCAATACGCATGAATACTAACAAATCCTGGACGTATGGATGGTTCGAGGCACGTATCAAGGTGACTGACGTACCTGGCAGCTGGCCCGCATTCTGGATGATGCCCAAAAACTTCAAAGCCTGGCCGGCCGACGGAGAGGTGGACATCATGGAATACGCAATATCTACCCAGGGGAAGAACAAGTCTTCTTCAAGTATACATTGTACGGCGTATAATCACACCATCGGTACTGGAAAAACTCATGTGCAGAGCGTAAGCAATGCCGCTGGCGAGTTCCATACCTATGCGTGCGAGTGGACTGCCGACGGATTTACCTTCTACATTGACGGGAAGGCTCATCACAGCTTTGCCAACGACAAGAAGGGTAACTACGACACCTGGCCATTCTTCAATCCGTTCTACCTAAAGCTGAACATGGCCTGGGGCGGAAATATGGGCGGCACAGTTGACGAAAGCCAGCTTCCGGCCATATACGAGATTGACTACGTGAGGGTATTTCAGAAAAACTGAATTGTTATTCCCAGCTTAGCGTCCGGCTGCCATCGGCATTGACGCTGATATTTACTTTGAGGGTCTCTTCCGGTAAGAGGCCTTCAATGTTTTCCGGCCATTCCATCAGGCAAAGTTCGCCGGAATCAAGATAATCGTAAAGGCCGATATCAAGGGCCTCTTCAGGCCTTTCCATGCGATAAAAATCAAAATGGAAGATCGGCCTGCCTCCCCTGCCACGATATTCGTTCACTATGGCAAAGGTGGGGGAACTGATAGCGTCTTCCTCCACCCCCAGGGCCTTGCATACGGCCGTTGTGAAAGTGGTTTTCCCAGCCCCCATCGGTGCATAAAAAGCAATGAGGGTATTGTCCCCTATGGCCGTGAGAAACTCCCGTGCAGCCCGGTCCAGGTCCTCCAGAGAGGCAATTTGAATATTGTGTATCATACTATATCCCGGCAAAATGTATCATACTAAGCTGTTCACTGAAGTTATGGATACCTTCTTCCATTTTCCTAATAGTCTTGGCCGACGGTTTTCTATAACCACTTACATAGTGTCCTAATTGCTTTTGGTTGATTCCGGTTATTCTTTCAAGGCCGGCCAGCGTAAAAGCAAACGCAAATTCCTGAAGAAATGATGGAATGTCATAGCGGAAAACGAATTCTGCTTCAACGAATTCTTCTCCGCTGTCATGAATATACTCTTTCATTTCTTCATATCCTGCCAGAAAGTCCTCCTTGGCTTCGGCAATAGTTCTTCCTTCCCCTAGAATCCCATATGGATAGTCATCACTGTCGCTATAAATAGAGAAACGATGATCTGGTCCCGTTTCAATGATAGCTGTTGCTTTTCGCATATTATTCATAGTTTTACTCCAGATTTTTTACTTGTATATTTCCGAGTATTTCATGGCAAAGATAGTAGTTTTTCTAACATTTTACAAATCCAAAATGTTCCGGCGATCCAGGAAGCGGTAGCTGGAGGCTTCGGCCAGGTGGGTGGGTTGGATTTGCGGGGAGCCTTCAAGATCGGCGATGGTGCGGGCAATTTTGATTATGCGGGTGTAGGCGCGGGCGCTTAGGCCCAGGCGGTTGATAATCTGTTCCAGCAGTTCTTTGCATGGGGTGTCAAGCGGGCAGAAGCGTTCCAGAAGGCGGGAATCCATCTCGGAATTCGTGAAAATGCCGGTTCCGGCAAAGCGCTCCCGCTGGATTTCACGGGCCTTGAGCACTCGCATGGCAATAGCCTCAGACGGTTCGGCCTTCTGGCCGCGAATTAAAGCCGATGTTTCCACGGGTCGGCAAAGTAATTGAATATCAATTCTGTCCATAATGGGACCACTTAACTTGGAAAGGTAGGCTTGGCGCTGGCCGGGGGTGCAAGTGCAGCGTTCGCCTTCCCCGTAATAGCCGCAGGGACAAGGGTTCGAGGCAGCCACAAGCATGAACGACGCAGGGTATTCTATCTTTGCCTTTAGGCGGGAAATTGTCACTTTACGGTCCTCCAGCGGTGCCCTCAGGGCCTCCAGGGTGGACTTGGGAGCTTCACAAAATTCGTCAAGAAAGAGCACACCGTTCGTAGCCAGTGAAACTTCCCCGGGAAGAATGTTTTCCCCGCTGCCGCCGCCAAGCATGGCCGCTTTGGAGGCCGATATATGCGGCGCGCGGAAAGGCCGGCGCCTTAGGAGACCCGGCCGGCCGCTGGATCGGCCCGCAACGGAATATATCTTTGAAGTAATGGCCGATTCCTCCAAACTCATGGGCGGCAATATGCCGGCCAGGGCCTTTGCAATTGAACTTTTGCCACTGCCTGGCGCACCAAGTAAAAGTACGTTGTGCTGGCCTGCGGATGCGATTTCAACCCCGCGGCGCGCCCCCGTCTGGCCGATGATATCGGCAAAATCCATATAGCTTCCGGGCGGGCTTAAGGGCTCCTGCAGGGCACTGCCGTAACATTCGGTGTTCAAGATTAGAAGGTGGGTGACATCGTCTTCTTCGGCCAGGATTTGCAATACGTCATCAAGCGTTTTTACGCCAAAGATGAGGGTATCGGTGTAGTCGGCCGCTTCAAGGGCCGATGATTCGGGCAGGATGCAGCCTTTGAAGCCTTGGCTCATGGCCAGTTCCACCATTGGCAGGGCGCCGCTTACAGGACGTACGCTGCCGTCAAGGCCCAGTTCGCCCATAATCAGGTATTTACCCAGGCCAGGCATGGGCCTTTGCTCCGAGGCGGCAATAATCCCTAGAGCTATGGGGATGTCGTAGCCGCTGCCCTGTTTGTGAAGATCGGCAGGGGCCAGATTTATGACAATTTTACGACCCGGAATATGGAATCCTTTGGCCTGCAGGGCCGTTACGGTGCGTAGGAGACTTTCTTTTACGGCGGCATCTGCGAGTCCTACTAAGTGTATGCCAACGCCAAGGGTGATGTTTACCTCTACGGTTACCGGAACTGCCTGGATGCCAATGCATTTGGCGCTGTGAATATAGACTAACATGGATTAATATATCTGAACTGAGGTGAAGTATCCGTTGAAATTCAGTGATAGTGTATCACTGTTATGAATCAGAAGGTGATTATCCCCTTCTGCGCTTGTTAGGGCCACTGCCAGGATGCCGTCGCGAAGCTGGGCACATCGGCTGGAAGTGAGCGTGTATCGGTTTGCCGGAACGCTTATGGGAACATCGTCAAGGTAAACTGAATTTATGCGGCCGATTTCATTCTCGGCAATATTTGCCGTATGGATGCCATCGGAAAGTATGTCGGCCAGCGGATATCGGCTATTTACGGCATAATGTGTTTTGGACTGGTCCCTGAACCAGAAAGTGTAACTGGTGCTTGTGCGGGACGACTGGATGCTGTAGCCTTTGATGAGCAGCTCCCCGTTTATTGGTACCAGTTTACACAGATGGGCATTCCTTTCGCGACCCATTTCAACGGTTATATGAGTGTCGTCCTTTATCAGGCGCAGGGAATTGCCATTTTGCTCGGTCCTGTAAACCGTACCATCGTGCACCTTTATGTCAAAAACGGTATTCGATTCTCCTGCAGGGATGGTTCTGATAAGATCGGCCCCCTTCATTACGCGGTATTCCCAGGTGAGTTTGTCACCTTTCCGGTATGGAATGCCGTAAGAAAAGTACACTCCTGAGTTGTCGCTGGAGAGCGCACCGCCTTCCCATTCGCTGTCGCCGGGGGCGCCAAGCACCGTACCAGTGGGGGCTTCGAACAATAGTTCCCCGTTGGCCCGGAAACATAGCCCATCGCTGCCCTGGCGCTGTCCAAGGGTGAATAATATGTCGTTTACCATTAAAAATCCACGGAATACCTCGTCTCCTTTGTAGCGCAGATGCTCTTGACCATCACATTGTACCACAACTTCGTGCCCATCGCAGCTGTCGGTCCATAGCCGGCCTTTTATTATGCGGTGCCTGTCTGGATCCGGAGGGTTGCTGGCCGGCAATCGCAGCACCTCCCGCCCGTTCTTGAAAAGCACCACTTCCCCTCCGGCGCTATCACCTTCGCGCCAATCGGCCTCCACAGGAAAACAAATAGCCGTCGCATAAATGTCCGGTACGCGCTGCTCGTCATCGTCCTCCTGTTCCGGCTCATCCGACGGACGATTTCCCGGATTACGGCCGGAATTGTCCGAAAAGGAACGTGGAACGGAGCTGAACAAGGCTTTCTGGCAAGAGATTGCAGCCACGGACAAAAGCACAAATAGAATCAACTTCTTCATAGCTCACACATTTTTGTCGGCGGCAAGGTCGCAAAAGGAAAGCAGAAAACCTACAATCGTAAAAAAAATAGTGTTGTTTCAGAAGATTTTTGTGTGTTTCTTACGATTTAGGGCTTATCTTTGTGCTTATGATTACCAATCCTAACGTCAAAATCAACCTTGGTCTTAACGTGCTTCGCCGCCGCCCGGACGGTTATCACGACCTAGAGACCCTCTTCGTCCCCTATCACGGCATATCGGACAGCCTGGAGATTATTACAGGAGACGACTACAGCCGCACACTGGCATCACTCAAGGAGAGGTACGGAAGCTTGGTCCAGGCAGTTTCCCCGGACGGAAAGCTTATGATTAGTATCGCAAAGGCCGGCGGCGTGGATTGGGATCCGCTCAAAGACCTCACAGCTAAGGCGTACACCTTTCTTGCGGCCGATTATGACCTTCCGCCCATGAAGATTTACCTGGAAAAGCGCTCTCCGGTGGGCGCGGGACTTGGCGGAGGAAGTGCCGATGCCGCTTTTGCGCTAAAGATGATTGCAGAATTGGCAGGGTTGGAGCTCACGGACGAACAACTTGCCGGTTATGCAGCCCGGCTTGGCAGCGACTGCGCCTTTTTTATCTATAATGTACCCATGTTCGGCAGCGGACGCGGAGAAATTTTGGAGCCTTTTCCTCTGGATTTGGGCAGCTTAAGACTGGAAGTTATAGTACCGGAAGGCATAGCCGTATCAACGGCCGATGCATACCGCGGCATAGTGCCCTGTATTCCCGAAAAGCCGCTCCGGGAGGTGCTGAGACAGGATATCGACACATGGAAGGCCGATCTTCGCAACGACTTTGAGGCCACCGTATTTGCAAAATACCCCGCCCTGGCCGATGTCAAGGCGGAGTTATACGCTCGCGGAGCCGTCTATGCCGCCATGTCCGGCAGCGGCAGCGCCTGTTTTGGTCTGTTCTAAAGGGAGCGGACGGCTTTTTCTATTTCATCTTCACGGCCTTCCGGGATAACCGGGGACAGGAAGGACAGCATCTGGAGGGTGCGTGCTTCGTCCTGCGGTACACCGCGGGAACGCATGTAGAACAGCTCGTCTTCGTTTAACTGACCCACCGTAGCGCCGTGGGAGCACTTTACGTCATCGGCATAAATCTCCAGTTGCGGCTTGGTTTCTACCTTGGCGTCTTCCGTTAAAACTATGTTGTGATTCTCCTGATACGCTTCTGTCTGCTGGGCGTCGGGAGCAACCACTATGGTTCCGTGGAAGGTGACATGGGCGCTGCCGCCGGCTATGCCGTTGATTATTTGCGTGCTCTGGCAGCCGGGCGCACCGTGGTGCATCAGTATGCGGAAGTTCACCTTTTCATCGGCCTTGCAAAGGTACAGGGCCTTGATATGCGCCTGCGCGCCGGGGCCGACAAGGTCTATGCTTACGTCGATATCCCTGGATTCCCCGGGCAGCACCACAAACTGCAGGTTGAGGGTTTCGCCGGCATTAACTTGATACTCCCCTTTTGGCGGTGCTATGTAACGTCCGTGTCCCATCAGAACTGGTCAAATCCTTGGGTTTCAATTATATCTATGAGCTCCTTGCCGCCGGTTTTCACTATGCGGCCGTCTTTTAGCACGTGCACCACGTCCGGCTGAACGTATTCCAGAAGCTTGTGGTAGTGGGTAATTATTATGGCGCTCTTTTCCGGGCTTCGGAGGGCGTTTACGCCATCGGCCACTATTTTAAGGGCATCTACGTCCAGGCCGCTGTCGGTCTCGTCAAGGATGGAGAGGGTGGGGTCCAGAAGGGCCATCTGGAATATCTCGTTACGCTTTTTTTCGCCGCCGGAGAAGCCTACGTTAACTTCGCGTTTGGCAAACTCCGGTTTCATCTGGACCAGGGCCATCTTCTGCTTCATAAGCTTGAGGAAATCGCCGGTTTTGAGTTCCGGCAGACCATAGGCCTTGCGCTTGGCATTCACCGCCGCCTTCATAAAGGCAGTAATGGTAACGCCGGGAATCTCTATCGGGTACTGGAAACTCAGGAAAAGGCCCGCCCAGGCACGTTCCTCGGGTGTTTTGGCCAGCAGGTCCTCTCCTTTGTACAGTATGCTGCCTTCCGTGACTTCGTAGTCCGGCCGGCCGGTAAGGACAGCGCACAAGGTGCTCTTTCCCGCCCCGTTGGGCCCCATCACCGCATGTACTTCGCCGGGGCCGATATGAAGGTCTATTCCCTTCAGGATTTCCTTGTCGCCAATCTTGGCATGGAGGTTCTTTATTTCCAGCATACTACTTTTGTTTTCGGTACAGTTTTACCCAGGTATAGAGCGACCAGAGGCCGTTGAGCAGATACAGGGCGCTCACAATGGACATTAGGAGGTTACCTACACTCAGGTGCAGGGCGATTTGCGTAATGTTCACCAGCAGCCAGGCTATCCAGCAGTCCCACTTTTTGAGGGCGCTGAGAAGCTGGGCCAGCAGGATGAGCACGGTGACGCAGGAATCCAGGTAGGGATGCGGGTCTGCGGGGAAAAGGCGGTCCAGCGACCATCCCCACAGTCCGGCAACAATAAGCACTCCTGCCACACAGTAAATACGCCAGGTCCAGTTTAGCGAACTAACATTCAGAGTTTTGCCATCGCTTGTTTCCTCCGGCCCGGGGTGTGTCCATCGGTAGTGACCCAGCATATTAATCACCAGCGACACGGGCTGCAGGAGAAGGCTGGCGTACAGGTTCCGCTGCATAAACAGCAGAAACAACGCCGCCGTGTACAGGTAGCCCACCCAGAAGTTGTACTTTGAGTTTCGGCCGGCAAGGAACACGCACGTAAGGCCCAACAAACTGGAAATCAAGTCTATAAGCAGTACCGGTCGGCCGGCAAATTCAAATATGATGGTGTCTAACATTCCTTTTTGCTTGAGATGCCCGATTACGCCGGGCGTGACTTTTTACCCTACCGACCCTTCCAACGAAACCTGCAAAAGCTTTTGAGCCTCAACGGCAAATTCCATAGGAAGCCGGCTTAGCACCTCGCGGGCATAACCGTTCACAATGAGTCCCACAGCTTCTTCGGGGCCGATTCCCCGCTGGTTGCAGTAAAACAGCTGATCCTCGGAAATCTTGGACGTCGTTGCCTCATGTTCAACGGTGGCCGATGGCTGCTGGCTCTGGATATCCGGGAAGGTATGGGCACCGCATTTTGAGCCAATGAGAAGGCTGTCGCACTGGGAGAAGTTCCTGGCATTCAGCGCATTCTTGCCCATTCGCACCAAGCCGCGGTAGCTGTTCTGGCTCACGCCGGCCGATATGCCCTTGCTCACAATCCTGCTCTTTGTGCCTCGGCCAAGATGAATCATTTTTGTGCCTGTATCGGCCTGCTGATGATTGTTTGTTACGGCAACAGAGTAGAATTCGCTGCTGCTGTAATCTCCTTTTAATATGGTAGAGGGGTATTTCCAGGTGATGGCCGATCCGGTTTCCACCTGGGTCCAGCTAAGGTGGCTGCCACTGCCCTTGCAGATTCCGCGCTTTGTCACAAGGTTCAGTATGCCGCCTTTTCCATCGGCATCTCCGGGATACCAGTTCTGGACGGTGGAGTATTTTACATCGGCATCTTTTTCCACAACTATTTCCACTACGGCGGCGTGGAGTTGCTGCTCGTCTCTCATTGGGGCGGTGCAGCCTTCCATGTAACTCACGTATGAGCCTTCATCGGCCACTATTAGCGTGCGCTCGAACTGGCCAGTGCCTTTTGCGTTGATTCGGAAATAACTGCTGAGTTCCATTGGGCAGCGAACGCCTTTGGGGATGTAGCAGAAGGAGCCGTCGGAGAAAACTGCGCTGTTCAGGGCGGCGAAGAAGTTGTCTGATGCCGGCACTACGCTGGCCAGGTATTTTTGGACCAGGTCCGGGTGTTCTTTTACCGCCTCAGAGAAGCTGCAGAATATGATGCCTTTTTCTTTCAGCGTTTTTTGGAAGGTGGTAGTAACTGATACTGAATCAAATACGGCATCTACAGCCACCACGCCGGCCAGAACGTCGCGCTCCTTTAGCGGAATGCCCAACTTGTCAAAAGTTTCGGCTAACTTGGGATCTATCTCCTTGGGGCGGTCCTTGTCCTTTTTAGGCGCCGCGAAGTAGATAATGTCTTGAAAATCAATTATCGGCATATCCAGATGTGCCCAGTCCGGCTGCGGCATCCTCTGCCATTTGCGGAAAGCGTCCAGGCGGAACTCCAGTAGCCACTCCGGCTCCTCCTTCCTTGCTGATATCATGCGCACAATATCCTCGTTCAACCCCATTGGGATGAACTCCTGCTCCACATCCGTCACAAAACCCTCCTTATACTCCCCGGAAGTGAACTGCTGTATGATCTTCTTATCGTCGGCCATTGGAATGCAAAGATAACAAATCTTTGCGGTACCCCCAAACCCTGCCGTGCCGCCACAAGCCCTCCAGCGCCCCCCTCATCCCGGGCCATTCCGTTTCACCTCATTCCGGGCTATTCCGTTCCACCCCCTCATCCCGGGCTCCGACCCGGGATCTCCTTGGCGGTTAATCCGCTAATAATCAATAGGTTATCGTATAGTCGTCGTTCAATTTTTGAACGAGGGTTATACAGCAACGCACTGATTCTCAAACACTTAACCGCCAGCGCAAAAACTCTACCCACCTCCCCGTGGTCCGCGAGGGGCACGAAAACGGCCCAAAATGAACCTCTCGAAGGCCTATCGGTCCGCGAAGGGTGCGTTTTTGCCCCAATTCGTTCCCATGGTGGGCCCTGGCACATTTTCAAATGGTTCTGAAGGTCCAGCGGGTGGACCTTCGGGGCGGGCGGGGTTGGGGTTGGGGCAGTTTTGGGCAAGGTCGGTTTTTATGGCGCCGACCTTGCCCGCGGAAATGCCATTATGGGGCCATGGGTGGCCGATTCGGTGGTTAAGGTCAGTAGTGCGAAAGCCGACCTTGACCAAAAGTAAGACCGACCATGACCAGAATTAGTCTGTCTGGAGCGAATAAAGAACTATTTCCCCGTCTGGAAAACGGCCTGGGGAACGGCGGCATTCTCTTTGAGTTCCGTGGCCACGATTGTGCTTTCCTTTTTGCCGTTCTTGATTACGGTTTTTAGGGGGATGCCTTTGTAGGCGCTGACGGTCCAGAGGACGGTTTTGCGGTTTTGCTTAATCTCGTAAGAGTAAATCTTGCAGGGTTTGCCAAGGACTTTTTCCTCTCCCAGGTACTTCATGTTGTACTTTGCCATAACCGCTGAACTAGGGTTAAGGAATGTCAGATCAGGGGTGGGATTGTCAAACGCCTTGCCGGACTTCTTGCCATCCGTATCCGTTACCATCCATGCCTTGTCGCCGATGGTTATGGTATAGTAATCGTAAGACACCATGCCGGGGATTTCCATAGTCTGCTTGACCGATTCTTTTCGGCCATAGTCATCAAAATACTGGGTACTGAATGTCTCATGACCTCCGGCCGTGGTTTTGGCTTTTACGATACCGGACTTGACTCCATATTTGCCTTGGGCAAATGCAGCCGAAGCTATAATAAGCAAAAGGGTGGTAACAATAAATCTTTTCATACGGCTAAATTACAGAATTATAGTTGGAATTACAAATATGGGCCAGCTGCCTTATGCTAAGTGCTTGCTTTTTCAGGAAAGACGCGCTAACTTTGGGATGCTATGAAAAAAATTCTTCTGCTACTGCTGTTATCGGCCCTTTTTATGGGCTGCGCTAAATCCCAAAAGTATATCATCCAGGTGTCGCTGGGCGGCTGGGACAAGGCCGATTATACCGCCGATGAGATTATCGGCCGATTGGACAGCGTATCCCGGATTATTCCGCTGAAGGACGTTATTATAGGCTGGACGGCCGATGCCGATATTTACAGGGAAGTGGGCAACTACCTGCACGGGAAGGGCATTGGGATGCTTCTTTGGATGCCGGTTTTTGCCGAGACTGAAGATGTGTGCGACAATACCCCCGCCGTTGATCTTTGGGGCCGATTGCCCGGCAGCTACAGCCTTACGGAGGACGAAGGATTCCGCTTCAACTGCCCGTCCAATCCGGACAATATCGGCAATGTCATAGCCCTGTACGACAGTCTTTTTGCCGATTGCGGCTTTGACGGCGTATTTCTGGACCGCATTCGCACGCAGTCTTTTGTTTGCGGAATTGGCGGCGTGCTCAATTGCGGCTGCCCCATCTGCGAAGAGCGCTTTAAAGAAGAAGGCGTTTCCCTTGCCGATGTACGGGCCGCCTGGGAGGATATGGGCGATGTTTTCCTCTCCGTTACCGGCTATACTCCGGAAGACGGATTCCGCTTTGCAAATCCTCTTGCAGCCAAGTTTTTTGAAGCAAAAGGACGCATTGTGAGCGGTTCTGTTGCCGCTGTGGCCGATAGTCTCCGCGCCCGCGGGCTCCGCGTCGGAATGGACTTGTACGCACCGTTTATGGCCCCGTTCGTGGGACAGGACTACAGCGTGCTGGCCCAGCACGCCGACTTCATAAAGCCTATGCTTTACCGTTGCACCTTTGCCCCGGCCGGAATGGGGTTTGAGTACGGTTTACTGCGCTCTTCCATACCCGGCGCCTTCGGCTATCCATCCTTTGGAATGGATGTAGATTTTCTGAATTCCCAGCTTGACGCCATGGCGCCGTATCCCTGCGACAAGTTCCCCGGAATCGAAATCAATTACCGCGAAGGCATAGTACCCACATCCCCGGAATACGTCCGCGAATCCGTCCAAGCCGTCCTTGACCACCACTTTGACGGCGCCGTCCTCTCCTGGAACATAATGGAAGCCCCCGTGGAGCACATCAAGGCCGTGGCAGTACGGTAATAAGTGCACCAAAAAAGCATCGCCGTGCGGAAGGTATGGAGGCCTTTAGGCCGACGGGAGGGGTTTGGGGAGTCTCTCTCCCCAATAAGTGAAACATTTCTGTCAGTTAGTGTCTTTCTAAGTCGGTATTAGGAATATGAAACCAATTGTTTCTGATATCATTCCGAAATGGAATAAAGCTATTTACCAACAATGTGCCGCTCCACGACCTTGCTGTCTTCATAGACTAAGAACGCTATCGGCCCAGATCCTTCCGGGGCTCTTCCAAACCATCGGCCCGATTTCTCACGGCAGGCCTTATCGGCAATGTGGTCAAGCACAATGCGTCCATTTCCGGTGCGGAGGTGGGGTGCCAGGGAGAGGTCGGCGTGGCCTGTGCCATGGCGTCGGGCGCTGCGTGCCAGCTCTTTGGCGGCAGTCCCTTCCAGATTGAATATGCGGCGGAGCTGGGCCTGGAATTTCAGGAGGACTAAGCTTTCTCTGAGCCTCGGTATTCGCCCGGGGTTACGCCAAACTGTTTAGAGAATTCCCGGTAGAAGTAGGTTTTGGTGCTAAAGCCACAGGCGAACATGATTTCCTGCACGGTCTTGTTGCTGGATTTCAGCAGGTGCGCGGCACGCTCCAGACGCATTTGACGGATGAATCCGGTAGGCGTCATGCCGGTGAGTTCTTTCAGTTTCCGGTACAGTTGCATCCGGCTGATGGATACGGCGTCGGCAATGCTGTCGGGGGAGAGGGAATCGCTGGCCAAGTTTTCCACAATGACCTCGCTGACCGCGGCAAGTAGTTGACGGTCAGATTTTTTCATTTCGCGACCGGCAAATTGCTCTACCGACGAGCGTCCGGACTGACTATAAGCGATGACTTCGGCATCGCGGCCCAGCAGGCGGTCGATGCGCGCCAAAAGGTGACGGGGGTGGAAGGGTTTTTCCAGATAGGCATCGGCACCGGTTTCCAGGGCCTCGAACGGAGTGTCGGCCGTTCCTTGGCCGGACAGGAGGATGAAGGGAATGTGCCGGGTCTTCGGGTTTTCCCGTAGGGTTTTCAGAAGCATGGCACCGTCCATGCCAGGCATTTTGAGGTCGGAAATGATTATGCGTGGTTCAGTCTGACTCATCCGTTCCAGTGCATCCTCACCGCTGGCCGCTTCCAGTACGCTGAACCGGGGAGAAAGGATTCCGGAAATGAAGTTTCGGATGGATGCGTCGTCGTCCACCACCAGGACAACATCCTGTTTATAGGTGGATACAGGTGCTTCTTCCGCGGGTTTTGGGTGCTCCGATATTATGGGCGCCAGGGTGCCTTTCCCAGTGTACGGTGCTCCTGTCTCTTTCACTTCCAGCCTGGGCAGGCGGACATGGAAGCAAGTAAAGTTTTGTCCGTCGCTCAGAATCTCAATGCTGCCGTTGTGCAGTTCCACCAGGCTCTTGCAAAGCGCAAGTCCGATTCCGCTGGAGGTCCGGCCTTTGGACAGGGCACGCTCGAACCGGTTCAGCACCTCGTACCGGTCAAAGATTTTCAGGCGCTGTTCTTCGGCAATGCCAACGCCGGTATTGGTCACCTTTATGTCCAGCCAGTGGTCATCGGGGATCAGGCTTACCGTTATTCGTTCGCCGTCCGGCGTGTATTTGACGGCATTGGAAAGAATGTTAAACAGGAGTTTTTCCATGGAGTCGCCGTCCGCGGTCCAGATGAGTCCGTCTTCCGGAGCATCCAGCTGAAAGTGAATGCCCCGACGGACCATTTCATCCTGGAAATAACTGCGCTCCTGGGCGGTGAGGGCCAGCAGGTCCACCTCCCCGATCTGGATGCTCAGGTGGCCGGTTTCCGCCTTCCGGAAGCTGATGAGTTGCTGGATGAGGGTGCGCATCCGGTTGGAGTTGGTCTCGATGCTTTCCAGGTACTGCCGCTCCTTGCCGTCCATGCGCCCGCTCTGCATGAGTTCTTCGCAGGGCCCGTAGATGAGCGTGAGCGAGTTGGAGAACTCATGGGCAATGTTGGTAAAGAAATCCAGCTTGGCTTCGTGCACCGCCTCCGTCTTGGATTTCTCTGCTTCCACTTGGAATCGGTATTGGGCTTGTCGGACCAAAAGGCCGATAATCAAGAGCCCCAGCAGCACGTACATCACGCGGGCAAAGGGGGTCTCCCACCATTCCGGCATTTTTCGAATGGGCAGGACGTACATTTCGTCCGACCAAATACGGTCTCCGTTGGAGCATCGTACGCGCAAGGTGTACTCGCCGGGGGGCAGATTGGAGAAGGAAATGGTACGTGAATCCTGGATATTCACCCAGTCCGGTGTGAAGCCGTCCAGGCTATAAGAGATCCAACAACGTTTGGCCCAAAGGTAGTCCAGTGGAGCAAAACGGAAGCTCAGTTGCCGGACATGCGGGTTCAGTACCAGTGTTTCCTGCCGGAGATGCGCCGTCTCATTGTCGATACGGATCTCATCCAACAGGGGAGAAGGCATGAAGGTGGCCGGTGCCACGGTGAGGGGGTCGAACCAGTTGAAGCCCCGGATGCCGCCAAAGAAGAAGTCTCCGTCGGATTCGTAAAAGGCGCCGTCGGAAAATTCGTTGTCCTGCAGACCATCCTCGGCCTGGTACGTCGTTACCTGCCCGCTGGCAAGGTCTATACGGGCCAGGCCATTGTTGGTGCTGGCCCAGATGTGTCCCCGGGCATCCTCCAGGATACCGTGGATGGTGTTGCTGGGCAGTCCGTTCTCACGGGAATAGCGGGAAATCTCCTCCCAACTGTCTCCAAAACGGAACAGGCCGCTGCTGGTTCCTGCCAGGAGCGCACCGTCCGACGCTCGCCTTAAGCACAGGATGTCATCCGGGAGTTCCGGCCGTGCCGGGAACACCTGGCCCGTATGCTTGTCCACAATTCGCAGGCCACCACCGCGGGTGCCTACAAAAAGATGTCCATTCCAGGTAGGAAGCAGGCTGTATACCACGTCACTGCCCAACTGAAGGTGAGGATAATGAGTAAAGCCCTTTACTTGATAAGGCCGTACATTTCGGTTAAGAAGGAGCCGAAACAAGCCGTTTCCGCTGGTGCCCACCCACAGGGAATCTTTTCCTTCCGGAAGGAGGGCGTATACCGACGAAAGTATCAGGGAATCAGGAAATTGCAGTGCTTGCATTTTGCGGGACCCTTTTTCCCAATAATTGAGGCCGTTGCCGTCCGTTCCTATCCAGACCGCCTCTCCGTCGTCCTCCAGGCAGTACACGTTGTTGTGCAGGAGGCCTTGTTCCGTGGTGATGTGCTTTGCCGTACGCTCCCGCGTCAAGATAAAAATGCCTGCTCCCTTGGTGCCCACCGCCAAATCTCCGTTTGCGGAGCGGGAAAAGCACCGTACGGCGCTGGCGCCGAACAGGCTGCTGACAGCGCCAAAGTCAAAGGGGCGCGGAGACAACTGCCAGATGCCCTGCATGTCGGACCCCACCCAGATAATCCGCTGGCTGCCGCAGCAGACCGACAAGACGGGGACGTCCGGCAGAATGAGGGTGAGGCTGCCGTCCAGAGGCGCATACCGGTAAAGCCCCTCTCCGGTTCCCAGGTATTGGTATGTGCCATCTGTAGCGGCAGCCCGGATGGGGCCGATATTCCAGCTCTTGGCAGTCTTGGTTCCCAGTAAGTGATAGGTACGGTCATCCTGTACCCAGAAGTGGTCTTTTTCGGTATCGTAAAAGAAAAAGCGGATACCGGTCTCCCGGACAATACCGTTGCAGTATAGGTTCCCCTCGTCGGAGAGCACCCATACGCGACGGGCTTTGTCCATGACGGCTTGCAGCACGCGCCGGCCCGGTGGCGGTGCCGTGCGCGTGAAACTGCCGTTTGCATGATAGCGGAACACGCCATGTCCGCTCACGACACAGCCAATCTCTCCATCCGGAGAAGTAAGCAGGTGAAAGCTGAATTCAGAAACGGCCGTCCCGTGCATGGAACCGGAGAAATAGCGCCGGAAAAGCCCCTCTTGGGCAGAAAAACTGTTCACGCCGCGGTCCGTGGCAATCCACAGTGTCCCATCCGCCGACTGTGCCATTTGTCGGATGACATTGTTGTCAAGGGAGGTGCTGTCCCCAGGGGCGGGGAGATAAACATGAAAGTCCTGTCCGTTGTAGCTGTTAAGACCGTCCCAAGTGCCAAACCAGAGGAGTCCGCTGCGGTCTTGGAACACCATGTTAACGGAACTGTTGCTTAGCCCGTCCGTATTGGTGATGTTCCGGATGCGGTATTCCTGTGCTCTGAGGGGTGTAAAAAAAGTGTACGCCCCCAGTAACACGCATATAATAAGTTTTTTATGCATTTTACCATTTTTCCGCAAGGTAAACAAAAAAACGCACGATGTCAAATAAGTGTACCAAAATGTTAAAATAGTTTACTTCCCTACGCTGTTTTGCAGGCTAATTTTGCGGCAGACATTAAAACGAATAGCCATGGATATCGCAAAACGCAACCCTGCCAATCCTATTTTGCGTCCTTCGGACCTCACTCCCTGCATTCCCGGCATGGAGATTACCTGCCTGCTCAACCCCGGCGTGTTCCGCCTGAATGGTAAAACCTGGCTGCTGCTCCGCGTAGCCGAGCGTCCCATCCAGGAAGAAGGCATCATTAGTTTCCCTGTATATAATGAAAAAGGAGAGATTGAGGTGCTTCGCTTTTCCAAAGACGACCCCGCGCTGGATGCTACCGATCCGCGCGTAATAAAATACAAGGGACAGAACTACCTTACGACGCTGTCCTACCTTCGTCCGGTTTGCTCCCTGGACGACGTTCACTTTGTGGAGGACCCGGCCCTGAAACCCATTTTCGGTGAAGGATTTCAGGAGTCCTTTGGTATTGAAGACTGCCGCGTGGCCACCATGGAAGACGGTTTCTGGCTCACCTTCACGGAGGTTTCTCCCGTGGCTGTAGGCGTAGGTCTCATCCACACCCGTGACTTCAGGGCGTTGGAGCGTGAAGGCATGATTTTCCCGCCGCACAATAAGGACTGCGCCCTCTTTGAAGAGAAGGTTGGGGATATGTGGTACGCTTTTCATCGTCCCAGCAGCCCGGAACTGGGCGGCAACTATATCTGGGTGGCGGAATCGCCCGACCGCATCCACTGGGGGCGTCACAAGTGCATTGCCACCACCCGTCCCGGCATGTGGGACAGCGAGCGTGTAGGCGCCGGCGCCGCTCCTATCCGTACAGAGAAGGGCTGGCTGGAGATTTATCATGGCGCCAACAAGGAAAACCGTTACTGCCTGGGTGCCCTCCTGCTGGACCTGAATGATCCTACCAAGGTACTCGCCCGTAGCGAGGAGCCTATCATGGAGCCTGTCGCCCCGTACGAAAAAACCGGCTTCTTCGGGAATGTGGTTTTCACCAACGGCGGTTACAAGATTGATGAAGACACCGTGCGCATCTTCTATGGCGCCTCCGACGAGGTTATCTGCAGTGCCGAGTTCTCTATCCGTGAAATTCTCAAATCCCTGAACGTATAAATGAAAGCACTTGGCGAATTTGCGTACTTTAAGACGCAGTCCAAAACTATCCGCACCCTGCTGGTCACCAACCTGCTCTTTGCGATGGTGCTCCCGCTCATCGAAATCTTTGCCGGAGCCTATATCATGCGCAATACCGGCAGTCCTTCCTGGGTGGTTATTTATCAGCTGAGCATGTATGTAGGCATCGTGCTGTCGGCCCTGGTGAATGGCCTGCTGCTGCGGTATTTCAAGTCCAACCAGCTGTACACGTTTGGCATCCTCATTTCGGCGGTTTCACTGATGGTGATGATGTTCATCCGCACGGTGACCCTGCCCATGCTTTGCGCTACCGGTTTTCTCATCGGCCTGTCCACCGGTTTCTTCTGGACCAACCGCTACTTGCTCACACTGTATGCCACCGATGACAACAACCGCAACTATTTCTTTGGCTTTGAGTCGTTCTTCTTCTCGTTGTGGAATATTGTGATTCCCATCCTGGTGGGCGGATTCCTGGCCCTGGTTGACGGAAAAACCATTCTGGGGATGGTATTCTCCGTGAATACCGGCTATAAGGTAATCACCGTGATGGCGCTTTTGATTGCCATCGCCGCCTGTCTGGTCCTTTCCCGCGGTACCTTCCGTTCGCCGGAGAGCAAGAACTTCTTCTATTTCAAATTCCACCGTTTGTGGAACAAGCTCCTTACCCTGGCCGGCCTCAAGGGCATGGTGCAGGGCTTCCTGGTAACCGCTCCCGCCATTCTTATCATGAAATTCATCGGCGGCGAAGGCTCCCTGGGACTTATCCAGGGCATCGGCGGCGCCCTTACGGCTATCCTGGTCTATGTGTTGGGCCGTGTGTCCAGACCGGAAGACCGAATGAAAATCTTCGGCTTCGGCCTTATTGTCTTCTTCGCGGGAACCCTTTGCAGCGGCATTATCTTCTCAGCGATCGGTGTCATCATCTTCATTCTTTGCAAGGTGATGTTCCAGCCCCTGCACGACCTGGCTTACCTCCCTACCATGATGAAGACCATCGATGCGGTATCTAAAATTGAGGGCCGTGACGAGTATGCCTATATCATGAGCCACGAGGTGGGCCTGTTCTTCGGCCGCGCCTTTGGCATGGTGCTGTTCATTGTACTGGCCAGCGCGTTCTCGGAGGACATCGCCCTTCGTTTCGCTCTTCCCATCGTGGGTGGCCTGCAACTGCTGTCCCTGCCCCTTGCCCAGAACATCATCAAAGAAATTGACGGAAAATGAAACGTTTAGGTTTTGCAATCCTGGGCCTTGCCGCCCTTTCCTGCACGGCAACCTACTATGGGGAGCCGGTTGTGCAGCACAGTATTTCGCGCGTTGAGAAAATGGCCGCTTTCCCGCAGCCGTACAAAATCCTGGACTGGAAACAGAAGGCCCTGGACTTTGACGCCTATGCCTTTGACTTCAACAGCACCCTCCCCGCCGGCCCGGTCATCTGGCTGGACAGTGCCCGCCGCAACATGGACCAGGTAACCTTTGGCCTGTATACGGCTATGAAAGACAGCCGACAGGGGCCTCAGAATAACAACGGCGAGTTTCACGAGAGTTTGAACATCCTTCACACCCTGCTGGGCGCGGGCCTCAACGGCATTGACAAAACCAAGCAGAACGGCTTCAACTTTGTGAAGATGTCGCAGAACTACTTCAATAGCGACAACGGCTGGAATATTGTCATGAACAACACCTGTCCGGAGGTGGCCCTCCTGGGTGGCGGTTACGGTCGCGACTGGTGGTACGACGTGTATCCCAACATCCTCTTCTACGCTGTGAGCGAGGTCTTTCCCGGGGTCGAGGGCGCCGACCAAATCCTTCACACCGTGGCGGAGCAGTTCGCCGCCGCAGACGAGGTGCTGGACGGCAACTACGACTTCACCTACTTCGATTACGCGCAGATGAAAGGCTGCAACAACTGGATTCCCAAGCAGCAGGACGCCGCCGGCGGCCACGCCTGGGTCCTGTATAGCGCCTATCAGAAATATGGTGACGAGCGCTACCTGCAGCGGGCCATATCGGCCATGAAAGCCCTGGATGGCCAGACAGAAAGTCGTTTCTATGAGATTCTCCTGCCGATGGGTATTTACACCGCCGCTCGCCTGAATGCGGAGCAGGACTGTCACTTTGACACTGCTAAAATGCTGGATTGGGTGTTCGACGGTTGCACGGCTTCCGACGGACGCACCGGCTGGGGAATTACCGCCGGAAAGTGGGGCGATTATGAAATCAGCGGCCTGCAGGGCAGCCTCATCGACGGTGGAGGCTTCGCCTTCCTGATGAATTCCATCGACGTAGCCTGGCCGTTTGTTCCGCTGGTAAAATACGAGCCGCAGTACGCCCGCAGCATCGGACGCTGGATGCTCAACAATGTGAACAACTGCCGCCTGTTCTTCCCGGACCAGCTGCCGGATTCACTCCAGTGTCTGCCGGGCATGCAGGACTACACCAACTCCATCGTCGCTTACGAAGGCCTCCGTTACGAGGATAATCTTTACGACGTGGAGGCGCACAAGGGCCTGCATCCCATCGCCCTGGGCGACGGTCCCCGCTGGACCGACAAAAACCCGAAGGAGAGCATGTTCAGCCTGTATAGTACAGGTGCAGTAGGTATTTTCGGCGCTATTGTGGAGACCACTGACGTAGAGGGTATCCTCCGTCTCAACTGCAACGCGACAGACTTCTATGCAGACAATCCATTCCCGGTATATCTGCTGTACAATCCCTTCGACGCCACTTCCGTCACCTACACGGTGAAAGGCGGCCGAAAGGACCTTTTCGACATCGTATCCCGTTCCTACCTGGCCAAAGGCGTGAAGGATAGTGCGTCCATCACCCTGCCTGCCGATGCTTCCGCCGTAGTGGTGGAACTGCCTGCGGGCAGCCGCATCCAGCGGGATCAAAACGGAAATCTGAGTGTAAACAATCACATAATTGCGTATGAAAAAGCTAATTAACATCCTGGTAGGACTGCTCCTCCCGCTTTCCCTCTTTGCGCAGAACAGCGTACGGGGAACGGTGAAGGAAGCCGCCACCGGAGAACCTGTAATCGGCGCCAGCGTGATGGTGCAGGGCACCACAACGGGTACCATTACCGACATCGACGGTGCCTACGTCCTCTCGGGCGTGCCCACAGGCGCCACCCTCGTGTATGACTGCATCGGCTTCCGGACCGTAAGCGTTCCGGTGGATGGCCGCAGCGTCATTGACATTCTCCTGGAAGAGGACAGCGAATTCCTGGACGAAGTAGTGGTGGTGGGTTATTCCGTGATGAAGCGCCGCGACGTCCTGGGTGCTGTGAGCAAGGTGGGCGGCAAGGAACTTGCCAAAGTGCCGGTATCCTCCGTACAGCAGTCCCTGCAGGGACGTATCGCCGGTGTGAACGTCAGCACCGAGACCGGTGCGCCGGGTGCCGGTGTTTCTGTCCGTGTCCGTGGTACCGGTTCCATCTCCTCCAGCAACGAACCGTTGTATATTGTCGATGGTATCCCGGTGGAAGGGGCCTTGAACACCCTCGCAGCCAGCGATATCGACGAAATCACCGTCCTGAAGGACGCCTCCTCCGCGGCCATTTATGGCTCCCGCGCTACCAATGGTGTTGTACTCATCACCACCAAAAGCGGTAAGGAAGGCAGTGCCAAGGTTTCCTATAACATGCAGGCCGGCGTACAGTTCCACGGCGCCCTGCCCAAGATGACCAACACCGAGCAGTACATTTCCCTGTACAACGAGGCTACGCGTAACGACAATTCCGCCTCTGCCATTCAGCGTCAGTTCATTGAAGGGGAGTACCTGAAAGACTTTGCGAATGTGAACCACCTGGAACAGATTTTCCGCGTGGCTCCCATCCACCAGCACGAGTTGTCCGTGAGCGGCGGTACGGCCAAGACCCAGTATCTGGTGTCGGCCTCCTACTTTGACCAGCAAGGTATTATCCGCCATTCCAGCTACAACCGCGCCAATATCCGCGCCAGCGTGAATTCCCAGGTGAAGGAGTGGCTCAAGGTGGGTCTCAATGTGACGGGCTCCCTGTCCAACAACCGCCTGCTGGCCAGCTCCGGTGACGGTTATAACAATGACCAGGGCGGCTCTGTAGTTCGCTACGCCTTGTTCCGCAACCCGGCCATCCCCGTCTATGACCAAAATGGCAATTACGTGGATTCCCCGTCCGAGTACTATGGCAATGCCTTGTACAACTCTTTCTTCGGCAATGGTTACAGCCCGGAAGGCCTGGCGGAATATACGGACCGTACCAACAAGACAAAGACCCTTCTGGCAACCGGTAATATCCAGATTAACTTTACCAAGAACATTTTCTGGAAGACTACCTTGGGCGTGGATTTCCGCACCAACGACTTCCGCCTGTTCAACCGCACCTGGGGTACCGAGAAGCGAATCAATTCCACCAACGGTCTCACCGTGCGCACCAACCAGAATCTCAACTGGACGGTGAACAGCACCTTCAATCACCTGATGGACTTTGGCGAGCACCACGTTTCCTACCTGGTGGGCGTAGAGGCTATCAAGAACAGTGAGACGGTCATCGCCGCCAGCAACGAGGCTTTTGCCGGCAACGATCCCGACCTGTTGTACATCGGCCTGGGACAGGGTGCCCTGAACGCCAATAACGGTGCGGCCGGTTCGGCTCTCCTTTCCTTCTTTGCCAGCGCCAACTACAACTTCGGAAGCCGCTATTACGTGTCCGGCATCCTGCGTGAGGATGGTTCCTCCCGCTTCAGCCCGGGTCATCGATGGGGAACTTTCTACTCCGTTTCCGCCGGTTGGAATGCCGACCAGGAAGCCTTCCTGAAGGATGTCCGCTGGCTCAGCAAACTGAAACTCCGTGTAGGTTACGGTGCCATCGGCAACCAGAATATCGGCCTGTATGCCTATGCCGACCGTTACTCCGGCAAATACTATTATAACATTGGTGGTGGCGCTGTGGATGGTTACGCACAGACCACCCTGGGCAATGAGAACCTCAAGTGGGAAACCTCCCGCCAGTTCAATGCCGGTATCGACCTGGAAGTGCTGGACGGAAGCCTCGGGGCTTCGGTGGATTACTATTACAAAGTGACCAGCGACATGCTGGTGCAGGAATCCCTGCCCGCTTCTGTCGGTCACACCGCCACGCCGTGGATCAATAATGGCAGCGTGCTCAACACCGGTGTCGACCTGGAACTGTACTATCGCAAGCAGTGGGGCGACTGGGGGTTAGATGTCACCTGGAACGGCGGCTATCTGCACAACCGTGTCCTCAGCCTGGTGTCACCCATGTACGGCGGCCTGGTGAACGACAAGGTGTACGCTACCCGTACGGAGGTGGGCCAGCCTATCGGCTCATTCTATATGTACAAGATGGAGGGTATTTTCCAGAACGAGAGTGAAATCCTCCTGGCTGCTTACCAGGGCGACAACACCAAGCCCGGAGACGTCCGCTACGCCGACATCAACGAAGACGGAATCATTGACGACCGTGACCGCACCTTCGTGGGCAGCGCCATTCCTAAGTTTACCACCGGTCTCAACCTGTCGGCCAACTGGAGAAACTTCGACCTTTCCCTGTTCTTCCAGGGCGCTTTTGGCCAGAAGATTTACATCCAGTATCTGAACGACTCTGAAGGCTTCTACAGGGGCTTTCCTACAACGCTGCGGTATTTCAACGAGCATTGGACGGAGAGCAACCCGTCCACCACGCAGCCCCGTGCCGCCTGGGGCGCCACCCAGAACCGCAAGGTGTCTACGCGCTTCCTAGAAGACGGCTCCTACCTGCGCTTGAAGAACATCCAGTTTGGCTACACCCTGCCGTTGCCGGAGAAGGCTAAAATCTCCAACCTGAGATTCTACGTTTCGGCTTCCAACCTCTTCACCATCACCCGATACAGCGGCCTGGATCCGGAAATGACAGTCAATGCCAACTCCACCTCCGAAGGCGACCGCGCCAACGGTATCGACTGGGGTAATTACCCGGTGGCCAAGAGCGTAACATTTGGTCTTAACTTAACATTCTAAGTCCATGAAAGCGAGAATTATCTTACTGGCTGCGGTCGTCCTTACCACCGCTTCCTGCGAAAAGTTCCTTAACGAGGGCCTCAAGGGCGCTTACTCATCCGAGAACTATTATACATCGGCCAGCAAGGCGGAGATGGCGGTAAACGCTATCTACAACTCCTTGTACGACAATAACCTGTGGATGTTCGGCGACGTGGCCTCCGACGACTCCGTGAAAGGCGGCGACGATGGCGATCAGCCCCAGATCAACGAGATGGACGAGCTCAACGCCACCACCGACAACGGTTCTGTGGCCGTGTTCTGGCAGGATACCTACGAGACCATCAACCGCGCCAACAACGTGATTGCCAATATTCCCGGCATGAAGCTGGATGCCGCCCTGGAAGCCCGCCTGCTGGGTGAAGCCAAGTTCCTCCGCGCATATTCTTACTTCAATCTGGTGAACATCTTCGGCTCCGTTCCCCTGAAGACCAAGCCGCAGAATACCTCGGAAAACATTCATGTGGGCCTAAGCTCAGTAGCCGATATCTACGCCCGGATTGACGAGGACCTCACCGATGCAGCCGCCGGTCTCAACCAGAACAAGAACGGCCGGGCTACCAAAGGCGCCGCATATGCCCTCCTGGCCAAGAGTAAAGTGTTCCAGCAGAAATGGACAGAGGCTCTTGCTGCTGTCGACGCGTTTGAAGCGCTTAACGATTACAGCCTGGAACCTGAATATGCCGACCTCTTCTGTAGCGGCGCTGAAGCCAGCACAGAATGCGTTTTCGCCATCCGCTACCTCAGCAGTACTACCGCCAATCGCGGTAACAACCTGAACGTGTGGTTTTCCCCGGCTGTCGAAGAAGGAGGCTATCACTTCAACCAGCCCACCCAGTCGTTTGTGGATTGCTTCAATGAGACCACTGTGCTGGGGGATACCGACCCGCGCCTGGATGCTTCCATCGGCCGCGACGGTGAGCCCTGGTTCAACGGAACCGTCTTTGACGAGTCCTGGGGCAATGTGACCGGATACCTGGTGAAAAAGTACGATGAAGAAACAGTGGAAGGTGTGGCCAAGAGCCTGAGTGTCATTCCCCAGCACCGCATCCGTTATGCGGAGGTGCTGCTCCTGAAGGCCGAGGCCCTTAATGAAGCGTCGGCTGCCAATGTCGCCGCTGCTGCGGCTGCCCTGGACGAGGTCCGCGACCGCGCCCATCTGGCGGGAACTACGGCCGCTACGCAGTCGGCCCTGAGGAATGCTATCCGCGTGGAGCGCCGCCGTGAACTGGGCTTTGAATTCCATCGTTTCTTTGACGTGATGCGCTACGGGAAAGACTATGCCGTCGATGCCTTGGGCAGCGCCGCCTGGCCTTCCGACCGCTACTATTTCCCTATTCCGCAGTCTGAGACCGACGCCAACGCCGCGTTGAAAAAATAGCCTACTAAACCAAACCAAATAACAGTATCAACCTTTTTAAACCAAAAACAAATGAAAAAGTTTATTGCACTTTTCGTGGCTGCAGTCGCCATTCTGGCAGTTTCCTGCAAAAAGAATGACACCCCCTCCAAGCCCAGCGTAGACCTCACCGAGATCAACGCCCTCATCTCCCAGTGCGAGACCCTGGTCAATGGCGCTACTACCGCCCAATATCCCCAGGCCTCCATCGACGCATTCAAGAAAGTGATCGCCGATGTGAAGACCGCTGTCGCCAGCGCCCAGACCCAGGCCGCTGTGACCAGCCTCATCACCCGTCTGAATGACGCCAAGAAAACCTTCGAGGAGTCTGCCGTAGATGCCATCAAGGCCGATTCCATCATCTTCGCCCTCAGCTTTGACGAAGGAGAGGGTACTGAGCTGAAGACTACCGGCAAGTACACCTGGACAGCTACTCTCGAGGAAGGTGCCGAGGAACTCTTCCCGGATACCAAACTCCCCGAGTTTGTAAACGGTAAGGTTGGCAAGGCCCTGCACTTTGCAGACGCTTCCCATCTGTCCATCGCCGACTATGTTCCCAGCGCCCTCACCGGCATCAAGGCCCTGTCCATCTCCTGCTGGGTGAAGCCCGATGAACTCCGTGCTTCCAACTACATCATCTCCCTCCAGACCTGGCATGTATGGAAATTCCAGACCCAGGATGGCGGCAAGCCTTTCCTCACCCTGGCTACCGACAAGGGTATCACTGACATGGACAACGAGACCGACGGTTCCGTAGAGGTTGGCAAATGGGCTCACCTGGTAGTTACCTGGACCAACGAGACCGGTGACATCAACATGTATGTCAACGGCGCCCTCACCAAGACCTGGGCCGGTACCGACCACGATGGCAAGCACGGCAAGGGCTCTGTCATCGCCGGCCTCAGCCAGGAGAACGTAGAACTGGCCATCGGCTCCGACGAGACCATCAACATGAAGCGCGGTCCCGAACACGCTGAAATCAGCGCTTGGGATGCCTACTTCCATGGCGCTATCGATGAGCTGGCCGTGTACAACGTGGCTCTGAGCCAGGGTCAGGTGACCAAACTGTACAACGATCAGAAGTAAATCCACCTTTAAGCAGGCGGTGGCTGACCCTGCCGCCTGCTTCCAATATTAAATACAGACCGATGAAAAAGTTTGCCCCGCTTGTGGCCCTGCTGCTTTTGGCAGCCTGCCGCACCCCCCATCAGGATACGCCCGGAGATGCCGAGTATACCGAGGCTGTACTGGGAATCTCGTTCCCGCAGGTAAGCATCAACCGGATTATCGCCATGCCCAACATCCCCGAGGGGTACAAGATGCTGGATTGGAAGCAAAAAGCCCTGGATTACGATGCCTACGTATTTGACTGGACGGCGAAAGATGATGTCCGGCCGCTGATCTGGCTGGACAACACCCGCAAGAATGTGGACCAGGAGACATTCGGCCTCAAGACCACGGTCGGTGACGCCCGGCAGGGAGGGGGCGGTTCGCACGAGGGCATCAACACCATCGCCGCCGTTATGGGCGCCGGTCTGGTGGGGATTGACAAGACCCGGCAGGACGGGTACAACTACCCCAAGATGCTGCAGAACTATTTCTCGGTGGCCGACCGCTGGAACATTATGCTCAACAACACATCCGGATCTGCCACGGACTGGTGGTACAATGTGCTTCCCAATCTGCTTTACTATGGTGTCTGCGACATTTTCCCGGGGTTGGACGGTGCCGATGACATCCAGCGCTCGGTGGCAGACCAGTTTGCCAAGGCTGATGAAACCCTGGGCAGCAACTACAGCTACACCTTCTTCAACTACTACTCTATGCACGGGTTCAATACCAATGTTCCCAAGCAGGAGGATGCCGCCGCAGGGCATGCATACGTCCTCCTGCAGGCCTACAATAAATTTGGCGACGAGCGTTACCTGGAACGGGCCATCAATGCGGTTACGGTGTTGGACAACCTGACAGAAAGCCGGTTCTATGAAATTCTGCTGCCGTTTGGCGCATATGCTGCCGCTTATCTGAACGCCACGCAGGACAAGTCCTTCAACGTGAAGCAAATCCTGGAATGGACCTTTGACGGGAATCGTTCCAACGGCCGGAGGGGCTGGGGCGTGATTGTGGATAAATGGGGGCCCTACGATGTCTATGGACTGCAGGGGAGCATTACCGACGGGGGCGGATACGCCTTCCAGATGAACTCCTACGAGATGGCCTGGCCGCTGGTTCCCATGGTAAAGTACGAGCCCAAGTTTGCCCGCGCCATTGGCAAGTGGATGCTCAACAATGCCAGTGCCAGCCGTCTGTTTTTCCCCAATGAGATAGACGATGCCCATCAGGCCTGTGCCGATATCAAGGACATTACGCATGGCATCATCGGCTATGAAGGCTTGCGCAAAACGGATCGATATGGAAAAATGAACGCCGTTCCGGTGGCGGAGGGCGATGGCCCGTCCTGGTTCTCCGGCAACCCGCCCATGACCATGTTCAGCCTCTACAGCACATCGCCGGTGGGGATTTTCGGCTCCATTATCAGCACCACCGATGTGGAGGGGGTCCTGTCCCTGGATTGCAATGCCACGGACTTTTATGCCGCCCGTCCATATCCGGTGCACCTGCTGTACAACCCGTACGAGGAAACGCGCACGGTGTCCTATTATCCTGCCACCAAGGCGGATCTGTTTGATGTAGTTAGCTGTAATTACCTCACAAAAGGCGTTTCCGGCATTGTTTCGCTGGATATTCCGGCCGATACGGCTATCCTGGTGGTGGAACTCCCCGCCGGCGCCGAGCTCAACGAGTACAAAGGCCACATCGTTGCCGAACGCAAAAACGTGGTGGTCTGGTAGACTCTGAATTTACTTAACAGAAAAAGGATGCCATAGAATGACATCCTTCGTGCCCAGAGCGGGAATCGAACCCGCACGGTATTGCTACCACAGGATTTTGAGTCCAGCGCGTCTACCAATTCCGCCATCCGGGCTGGTAGGGACTGCAAAGATAGGTCAAAATCCCGAAATAGCAAAATTACTTTTATTTCTGGAAAGTGTATGAAGCCAGCTCGTGGTCACCACTATAAGTGTAAATGAGCGTGACCTTTACACCCTTGAGGTCCAGAGGAAGAGTGAGCAGGGAACGGTCATTGTCGATAGCCTGGCAGCGGGAGAGGAAAGCGTCGGAAGCCTTCTTGTTGCAGGCGTTCTTCTTGCCTTGCAGAGTCCAATAGTGCGCGCCAACATCCATCTTGGTGAGGCCGGCCTTGGCGAAGCCCTCGTCTATGCCGTAGGCAAGGATGTCCATATTGTCAAAGAAGCTTTCGTCAATTTTGACGTGGTACATAACGGTACCCGTCTCGTAGGGCTGGCAGGAGGAGATCAGAAGGGCCATCATTGCGGCCACAATGGCAAAAAACTTTTTCATAATATCAAGGGTTTAAGGGTTATTTCCATTCGCCGGATTTGCCGTTACCGTTGGCATCCACGGACTCTAAATAGGACTTGTTGAAAAGGTTGTCTTCAAAGCGCTGAGCAACCTTAGTACCGCTCGAGGGTATGGGGCCCGAGACGGTTACGCGGAGTCCGCCTTCGCCAATCAGCTTGCCGGCCTTGTTGTAAAAAGAGATCCAGGCCGAAGGGGACGGAAGGATATAATCCATCGTTTCCACCGCCTTCACATCCTCGATGGTCTTTCCGGCCTTGAGGGTAGTGGTAAGGTTGAAGCCCATATCCAGCGGAAGTTTCACGTCTGTGTACTCCTTCTTGAAATCGGCCGTGGCAATCTTCTCGCTCACCTTGGAACCGTTGGAGGCATCCAGGAACTCCAGATTGAAGTCAAAGTACTGAAGCATAGCGTCAGTGGTCTGGAAATGGTACTCCACCACCACTTTGGCAATCTTGGTGTCGGGTTCGTCACCGGAAGGGGTGTCGCCGCCGGGGGTGTTGTCTTTTTGACAGGAGGTAAAAGCCAGGGCGCAGCAAAGGACGGCTGCGAGCGTCATCATAGTTTTTTTCATAACACTACTATTTATTTGGTTGATTGTTTTTCAGTAATTGGTTGATTTCTTTTTCCAGTTTCCAGTTCCGTTCAATGAAATCCTTGATTCCCCCCATCAGTTCCCGCGTGCGCCAGCGGTAATACATCACGCCCAGCATCAGGCCGATGATAAGAAGGCTTACTACCGTTGAAAGGGCAACCGCCAATATGAAGGAGAATGCGTTCACTTTTCCGAAACTTTCTGTTGCAAAGGTAAGCTGCGTCCGTAAAAGGGATGTTCTCACGGCGCACAACTTTGTCCTCCTGGCGCACAAATCACTATTTTTCGTATCTTTGCAACTGCAAAATGCCTGTTATGAAGCAATTATTCGTCTTTCTTACCGCAGCCGCCATCCTTTGCTGCGCCCAGCCTGAACAGATACAGGATACGGCCGATGACAGCCGCTACCAATGGGAAAGTATCCGCCACTACCTCTTGGAGGAGCCCGAACACGCACTTGCCATGGTGGACACCGCCCAGATGAGAGGCGTGGCCGATGTCAACTATGCCAACTGGATGCGCGCGCAGGTGTATCTGGCCGGTGGCTCAAAGGAAGACCTTGCCAAGGCGCAGGAGTACTGTCTGGCGGTACTGGACAACCAGGATCCGGTGGCGGACAGCCTGCAGCGGGTAAAGACATACCATCTGCTGGTAGACATCAATCAACGGGACCCCAAGACGTATGACGACGCTATCCATTATGCCCTT
>JAGCWB010000107.1 GCA_017962065.1 Bacteroidales bacterium | reverse complement strand
TACAATGGCGCGGAATTTCCAGTCGAAGGTGATGATGCGTTTATGACGTTTGAGGCCCTTGAGTATATAACCGGCCGCCTTGTCTGCAGTCATTATGAACGGATAGTGTTGATTTGGATCCAGTATCTCGGTTGCCACGAATCCGGGGCGTATATCTGAGAAGATGACTGGAATCTTCTCCATGTTTGAAAGCTGTGCGAGCCCTGTAAGATACATGCTCTGCATCTTCTTTGAGGCCGAATAAGCTGCAGAAATTCCCAGTCCGTTGGTGCCGGCAACCGATGTGACGACGGCAATGTGAGCCTTGCGCTCCTTTTTGTACGCTTCCGGGTGGGACTTGATATAATTCATAAAGTGGGCGACCATCCGGACCATGCCGTTGCAGTTGGTCTGGATGACCCGCATCTCCACATCCTCGTCAATCTGCGGATTCTGATTTCCAATCCCGGAGCAGTGAAGGAACAGTTCCGGTGCCCCTGTCTTGTCCAGCAGGGTATCCAGTGCCACGGTTGAATCCGCCTTTGTTATGTCGATAACGGCGTAGGCTACATGTAAGGCCCCGTACTTGCCCTGGATGTCGGCCATCCTTTCTTCCCGGCGCCCGGCAAGGCCAACCTTCCACCCCTGCTCAATGAGTCGGATGGCCACTTCCCTGCCAATGCCTGAGGTCGCTCCTATGATGATTGCCGTTTTCATTACTTTACACGTTTGTTGTCGAAATAATCCGCCGGGCTACTTCCTCCGGATAGTCTGCCAGGAGTTGCCCATGATTCATTCCCTTGAATACTTCAACGTGGGTGTCAGGGTGAAGTGTAAGAAGATAATCAACCTGTGGCTTAGCGACGAGCGCTTCTTTGGTGCCGTACCAGAAATGGATGTCGGCACCGTAAATGGATTCCAACTTGTTGGTATAGACGTCTTTGTATCCGTCACGTACGGCTTTTCCTTTTCCGTAGGGCCAGACCTTTTTGCACTCGTCCAGAAGGACATCGAAATAATGTGAGTGGAAAACAAATCTCCAAAAGCCTGTCCAATGGTAACAGGTCCACACATTGAAGCTTTGGTAGTAGCGCAAAGGGCCCACAAGCCATTTGGGCAGAGGCAGAAGAGGGGCGGCGTCCATTATGGCGTGGTCGATGACAATTTCGTTTCTCTCAAGCATACGGGAAAGAATCTTCCCGCCAAGGGAAAGGCCGTAGGCAACGTCCAGGTGGCCATCAAACTGCTTTTTTGCATAATTGATTGCCTGAGATGCCTGATCGTCCACGGAAGTGAACCTGGATTCCTCTCCTAGCAGAAAACCGTCAATTCCAACAGCAATGATATGAAACTTATCCTGCAACAGTCCAATCAGCGGCAGGAATATCTCATAAGACACCCCAAGCCCGGGAATCAGCAGCAGGCTGGGATTCTCTTTATTTCCGTAGGTTTTAAATGTCATTGTATTTGCTGTTTGGTTATGTACAAAGATACTTTATTTTCCGAAATCTTAGTAACTTTGTGAGTGACAGTAAACACATAGCACTATGCCCCAACTCATAACCTATGGCAACGAGCTGATCAGAATCAACCCTGCCAACAATCACATTGAGTATTCTACCAGCCGCGGCCTCTCATGGATAAGCCGCTATAGCGGAAGCAGTTGCGGTACGTTCCGTGACCTGGTTGTGTATAACGGCAAGATCGTGGCCGTCACCGACAAAGGAGTATACTATTCAACAACCAAAGGCTTAAGCTGGATCAGCAAGTGCAATTCATCGGCCACCAGGTCTTTCGTCGCCATACAGGATGCAGGCCGCGAACTCCTTGCACAGACAGCCGACGGACACCTCTATTATTCCACCAGCGAAGGCCTTTCCTGGATTCGCCGCAGATAAATGCTGAAGATTCCCACCAAATACCTGCTTCTTGTCAATGGTCTCCTCTGGACGGCCATCGGCACAAGAATAGCGCTGATTGGTATTGGCTACTATCATCGCCTTCATGATTACACTGGGTATCACCCTCAAGCGTATCCCTCATATCCCAGACTCTTTCATCGCCTGGTTCTACTGCGGACTTGGGCCGGGCCTGTTATCTGCGGGCATACGGTTCATTGTACGTTGGTGGAAAGCTATACACACGGATCCTTCTTAGGCACGTGCAAACACAACTAACTTATTTTCAATACATTAAGCATTTACGCCCCGGTCAAAAAGCCGGGGCGTAAATACATAAAATACTATTAATCAATTAGTTGCGATTGCAGCAAGGGTGGTTGCGTTGTGCTCTCTTGAGGATGCGCATTGAAAGATTGTCCTTGTTACAACGCTTTTACCGTGAGATGCCCAGCATAGCTTCGCATCCTTCCAGTAAATCCTGGAAAGTTGTTTCAAAATCACCAGTATACCAAGGGTCTGCGACGTCGCGCCCTATGCCGGTATAAGACATCATCAGATGAATCTTGCCTTCTGGATCATCTGGTATAATGCGCTTGATTAGCCTTAGATTAGAAGAATCCATACAGATAATCCAATCAAAGCAGTCATAATCGTCCTTTGTAACCTGCCGGGCGCGTTTGTTATGGTCAAACCCTACGCCGTGCTGGCTGAGACAGCGTTTTGCAGGCGGATAGATGGAATTGCCAATCTCTTCGTCCGATACTGCGGCGGACTCAATGTAAAACCTATCTTCCAGTCCCCTGGACTTCACCAGCGCCTTCAAAATAAACTCCGCCATAGCACTCCGGCAAATATTGCCGTGGCAAACAAAAAGTATTCTATGCATTTGTTTGTATTTCAATTGTATATCTTACAATCGTGCCATAAGAATTCAGACTAGAGTGCATGACCGCCGGACACCTTGATTACCTGTCCGGCAGAGACAGTCTCTTCGGTGTACGAACGTACACTTTTTCGTGAGAAGATATTTTCAATCGCGTTAACCATACTGCGAATATACCAAAAATCTATGCTCCTTGAAACACTATCACCCACACTTTTGCGCGTATGAGGCCATTTTTGGCTGTGAGCGTGTATCAGCTGCACCCCTCAGCCTCGTAAACAAACGCAACCATTCCTTTTTCCCCAGAAAAACCGTATATTTGTAATCATTACACGCGTAGCCTGGCTAACATGAATATCCTAGTTCTCAACGGAAGCCCCAAGGGCGACAATTCCATCACCCTGCATACCTGCCTTTTCCTGGAGAAGCGTTTCTCTGGCCACAGGATCTCTTACCTCAACGTCGGGCAGAAGATAAAGGCCCTGGAAAAGGACTTCCTCCCGGCCGAAGAAGCCCTTAAGGCGGCCGACCTCATTATGTTCTGCTACCCGGTCTACACCTTCCTGGTCCCCAGCCAGCTTCACCGCTTTGTCGAGCTGATGAAATCCTCCGGAATCGATTTCTCCGGCAAGGCCGCCACTCAGGTCTCCACCTCAAAACATTTCTACGACATCACGGCGCACCGCTTCATTGAGGACAACTGTGCCGATATGGGCATCCCCTTCCTGGACG
>JAGCWB010000106.1 GCA_017962065.1 Bacteroidales bacterium | reverse complement strand
CATCCTTGCCGCAGAAGCACTTTAGGCCGAGGGAATTAAGGCCGAGGTTATTGACATTGCCACCATCAAGCCCCTGGACGAGAAAGCCATCATCGCATCGGCCAAGAAGACCGGAGCCGTAGTTGTAGCGGAAGAGCACAACATGGCAGGCGGTCTTGGAGAGGCTGTAGCAGGCCTTCTGGCCCGCGAACTCCCCACCCCCATGGTATTCGTGAACGGTGAGGACAAGTTCGGCCAGAGCGGCACTCCCGCTGCCCTTATGGAGGCATACGGCATTGACGCCAAGCACATTGCCCTGGCGGCCAAGAAAGCTGTTGCCAAGAAGTAATTACTTCCACATGCCGTCCTGGAGGACGCAGGTACGGTCACAGATTTGTGCCAGACCATTGTCGTGGGTGACTATGATGATGGTCTGGTTCATTTTTTTGCGCAGTTCGAATAGAAGCTGGTGTATTTCTTCTTTTGTTTTGGTGTCCAGGTTGCCGGTGGGTTCATCGGCAAAAAGGATGGCGGGGCTGTTTACAAGGGCGCGGGCAATGGCAACGCGCTGCTGCTCTCCGCCGGAGAGTTCGGAGGGTTTGTGGGTGGCGCGGTCCTTTAAGCCAACGGCTTCTATCAGGTCCAGTGCTTTGGCTTTGGCAGCGTTGTTATCGGCTCCTCGTATGAGTGCGGGTATCATCACGTTTTCCAGGGCGGTAAATTCCGGAAGAAGGTGATGGGCCTGGAAAACGAAGCCTATACGGCGGTTGCGGAAGGCTGCAAGTTCCTTTTGGGACAGTTCCAGCACCGGCGTACCGTCGATTATTATGCTGCCGGTATCCGGAGTGAGAAGTGTGCCCAATATTTGCAGGAGCGTGGACTTCCCTGCCCCGGAGGCGCCTACTATGGCCACGACCTCGGCCTCCGATACGCCGAAATCAATCCCTTTCAGTACCTGCAACTGGCCGAAAGACTTGCGGATATCCGTTGCTTGAACAATCATTTTTTTCTAACTTTGTACTTACAAATATAGGAACAATCTTGCAAAAGCGCAATCTAATATCGGCCATCCTTGTTTTCCTGTGCCTTAGTCTTGGGGCCCAGATTCCTTCCAAGCTGGCGTTTGCCAGTGCCATGGAGGAGGAATGCGGTTTTGCGCCCGTTCCCGGAAACAGCCTTTGGAGTACAAAGAACGGAGAGGAATTCCTGATGCGCGCGGTAGATGACATCCTTGCGGCCAAAGAGTCGGTAGAGATGGAGTATTACTGGTTCGATACCGACAAAGCGGGACACATACTGCAGGACGCAATAATACGAAAGGCGCGGGAAGGAATTAGGATTCAAATAGTTATAGACAATTTGATTACGCCTTCCGCTCCGGAGATGTTCTACGAGAAGATGCGCAAGGCCGGGGCCGATATACGATATACACACCAGTTTGACAAGATGAGGCCGTGGGAGGCCGTGGGAAGCGTTTTCGGATACCGCGACCATAGGAAAATCCTTGTGATTGACGGACACATTGCATACACCGGCGGCATGAACTTCGCCAACGAGGCGGCCTACGAGTGGATGGACACGCAAATACGCGTGGATGGCCCCGTTGCTCAGCAGTTCCGCCTGCTTTTCCAGGAAGCCTGGCTGCTGGCGGGCGGAGAACCCATAGAACCTATGAGTCAGGAGGAGTGCGGAAATGCCATAGTGCAGGCTGTGGGTTCGAATAGCCATGGCACCATGGTGGAACGGATGTTCATGGAGCTTATAGCCTGCGCACAGGATTATCTCTATATCCAGACTCCTTACTTCGCTCCCCCGCCCTCCGTTGTTGCAGCGCTTAAGGACTGTGCAGCGCGTGGCGTGGACGTGTGCCTGCTTGTTCCGGAAGAATGTGACTGGGGCTTTATGAACGCCGTTACCCGCAGTTATTTTGCAGAGCTAACGGAAGCAGGAATACGGATGTACTACCACCCCGGAGTTTACGACCACTCGAAGATCTTTGTCTGCGACGACACTCTGTCAAGCTGCGGCACCGTAAACATGGACTACCGCAGTTTCAAGGTAAACTGGGAGGACGCCCTCATTTTCTATGACCGTGAGAGCGCCCTGCACTTCAAAAAGATGTTTGTGGACGAGGTAGCCGAGTCCGTGGAAATTGGCCCGGACACAATGGCTGCAAAGGGCTTTAAGCAAGCAGTCCGCAATGTTCTTCGCAAATGGAGCCCTATTTTGTAAATTTTTCCTAACTTTGTAAACCTTTTCGGGATGTGGCGCAGTTGGTAGCGCATCTGGTTTGGGACCAGAGGGTCGCAAGTTCGAGTCTTGTCATCCCGACTATTACTTGGCGTACAGCGTCAGGTAGGTCTCGTAGAGTTCCTGTTTGCCGGAGGCGGCAACGGGCTCGCCGGCCTTAAGAGCATACTGGTACAGCTCTTCAAGGGTGGCGTTTCCTTCTTCGAACTTTTTGCCAAGGCCGGAATCAAAGCTGGCATAGCGCTCTGCAACCATCTTGGGCAAAGGGCTTTCCTCGATAATGGCAGCGGCGTTAAGCAGTGCGCGGGCAATGGTGTCCATGCCGCTTATGTGGGCGATGAAGATATCTTCAGGGTCGGTGGAGCTGCGGCGCAGCTTGGCGTCGAAGTTGAAACCGCCGTTGCCAAGGCCGCCGTTGCGGATAACCTGCATCATGGCCTGGGTAAGTTCTACGGCATTCACGGGGAACTGGTCGGTGTCCCAGCCGTTCTGGGCGTCGCCGCGGTTGGCATCGATGGAGCCAAGCAAGCCGGCATCCACGGCAACGGTGAGTTCATGCTCGAAGGTGTGGCCGGCCAGAGTGGCGTGGTTAACCTCAATGTTCACCTTAAAGTCATCGGCAAGACCGTGACGGCGGAGGAAGCCGATCACAACCTCGGCATCCTGGTCGTACTGGTGCTTTGTGGGTTCCATGGGCTTGGGCTCAATAAGGAAGGTGCCCTTGAAGCCGTGGGCGCGGCCATAGTCGCGGGCCATGCGAAGCATTTTGCCAAGGTGAACTTTTTCTCTGTGCATCTGGGTGTTCAGAAGGGAATAATATCCCTCGCGACCGCCCCAGAACACGTAATTGGTGCCACCAAGCTTGATTGTGGCGTCTATGGCATTCTTAATCTGGACTGCAGCACGGGCCACAACGTCAAACTGAGGATTGGTGGCGGCGCCGTTCATGTAGCGCTTGTGGCCAAACACGTTGGCGGTTCCCCAGAGGTTCTTGATACCGGTATCGGCCATCTTTTCCAGAAGATAGTCCGTGATGTCTTTCATGCGGGCTTCGTACTCCGGGATGTCGTCGCAGTCTTCTACCAGGTCCACGTCGTGGAAGCAGAAGTACTCGATGCCAAGCTTCTGCATGATCTCGAAGCCTGCATCGGCCTTGGCGCGGGCGCGGGAATACGGATCCGGACCCTTGTCCCATTCATAACTGCGGGTTTGTCCGCCAAAAGGATCGGCCGATGCCTGACCCAGCGTATGCCACCAGGCCATGGCAAATTTGAGCCATTCCTTCATGGGTTTTCCCATGACCATGCGCTCCGGTTCATAAAAATGGAATGCAAGCGGATTCTTGCTCTGAGGGCCCTCAAAGGGGATTTTCCCAATTGTAGGGAAGTATTCTTTTGCCATATTAAATGTTAATGTAAGATTTCCATTTTTCGTATGCCTGCCGATAATCGGCCTCGTTTTCAGGCAGTATCACATCCAGGCGTTCCAGGCTGGCGAAGGCTTCATCGGCATTCCTGTAAATGCCTGCGCCTATGCCGGCACCTTTGGCCGCACCAACCGATCCGTCGGTGTTGTAAAGCTCTATGGTGGCGCCTGATACGCCGGCCAGAGTGTCGCGGAATATCTTGCTCTGGAACATGTTGGCATAGCCGGCGTGAATCTTGTCCAATTTAAGGCCCATGCTTTCCATAACCTCCATGCCGTAGCGGAAGGCGAACACTATGCCCTCCTGGGCGGCGCGCAGAAGATGTGCCTGGCCGTGACGGTTAAACTGCACTCCGTGAATGCTGCAGCCGCTTTCCTTGTTTTCAAGCATGCGCTCCGCTCCGTTGCCAAAGGGAAGTATGCTAACGCCGTCCGAGCCGATAGGTACCTGGGCCGCAAGTTCATTCATCTGGGAATATGTAAGGCCAGAGGCCACCGTACGGCGCATCCATGAATTGAGGATACCGGTGCCGTTTATGCACAGGAGCACGCCCAGGCGGGGATCTTGGGCCGAATGATTCACATGCGCAAAGCTGTTAACGCGGGACAGGGGGTCATAATTCACCTTGTCCATTACGCCGTAAACTACGCCGGAAGTGCCTGCCGTAGAGGCAATCTCTCCGGGGTTGAACACATTGAGGCTCAAAGCGTTATTGGGCTGGTCACCAGCACGGTAGGTAACGGGGATGCCGGCCGGAAGGCCAAGAGCCTCGGCCGCCTTGCGCTTTAGCGTACCCTGAATGCCGAATGTGGGCTTAATCTGCGGAAGTATGGTTTGGTCAAATCCAAAGTAATCAAGTAATTCGGCCGATGGCGCATTTGTCTGGAAATCCCAGAAAATGCCCTCCGACAAGCCGCTTACCGTGGTGCATACCACGTCCGTGAGGCGCATTGCAATGTAGTCCCCCGGAAGCATCACCTTCCAGATGCGTTTGTACACATCCGGCTCGTTCTCTTTTACCCATGCCAATTTGGCGGCGGTGAAGTTGCCGGGCGAATTCAGAAGATGCGGAAGGCAGTACTCGCTTCCAAGCTCCTCAAAAGCCTTTTGGCCATAAGGCACGGCACGCGAATCGCACCAGATTATGGCGGGACGCAGCACGTTCATGTCCTTGTCCACGCACACCAGGCCGTGCATCTGGTAAGAAATGCCTATTGCCTTGATGTCCTTTGCATGTGCATCCTTCTCCTTAGCCTGCGCCAGAACATCCTCCGTTGCAAGCCTAAGGTTTCCCAACCACATGGAAGGATCCTGCTCGGCCCATCCGGGCTGTTTTGAAATAATTGGAGCCTCCGTCTTTGGATAGAAGGCCGATGCCACACACTTGCCGTTCTGAGCCTCCACCAGCGAGGCCTTTACGGAAGAACTACCGATGTCGTAACCTAGAAGGTACATATACTTTGCATTTACATGCACAAATATACGCAAAAGCGCATGAAAAGGCAAGGGTCACGGCTTAGGAGCGCTTTTGGGCTGGCGGTTAAATAGCGCCAAAACGCCTCCAACTGGCTGTCCCTACAGATCGAGTATTCCTTCCGGGATACTTAGGGTGATTTGCTGGGATTTTTGGTCCATAGAGAGGACCAGATCCTCGTGGAAGGGAAGGAGGACTTGTTTGCCGCCGGGGAGTTCTACCCAGAGGCACAGGTTGCCGGGAATGTCTTCGTAATCCACTACTTTGCCCAGGGTGGTGCCGTGCTCATCAAGCACAGTCCAGCCGATTACGCTTTCATCGTCTTCTTCTTCAAAGTAATCGGCATAGATTGGCTGGCCGGCAAGTTCGTCGGCATCCTTTAGATTATGTACACCGGTAAGGCGGACGAGGGCGCGGGAGTTGCCCCTCTGGACGAAAGATTCAAAATAAAATGGAACCGGCAGTCCATCTGCATAGATGAATACCGGTTCCTGAAGGTCGATATCTTCCGGGACTATGTCCAGGAAACTGATTAAAAGTTCCCCGTCTGTCCCGTTGGATTTCAGTACCTGGGCTACCCGCAGCATTTATTCTGCAGGGGTTTCCACGGGTTCGGCGGTTGCAGCCTCTGCAGCAGCTTCCTCGGCGGCCTTGCGGGCAGCTTCCTCTGCTTCTGCTTTCTTGGCGGCGATTGCCTTTGCACGGGCCTCGTTCACCTGAGCCTCTGCAGCCTTTGCAGCCTTGGCGGCGGCAATAGCGTCGTTCTTGAGGCCGGTCTTCTTGGCAGCGATCTTTTCGTCGCGCTGGGCTTTCCAAGCGGCGAATTTAGCATCGGCCTGAGCCTCTGTGAGAGCACCTTTAGCTACGCCCTCGGCAAGGTGCTTGCGCAGCAGCACACCTTCGTAGGAGAGGATGCGGCGGGCGGTAAGGGTGGGCTGGGCACCTACGTTGAGCCAAGCCAGGGCCTTGTCACCGTTCAGGATGATGGTGGCAGGGTTGGTGTTGGGGTTGT
>JAGCWB010000105.1 GCA_017962065.1 Bacteroidales bacterium | reverse complement strand
GTCTCCGGTAAGGAGGGTGGCCTGGTGGCCAACCGCCGCTGCACCAAGCGTATTGGCTATGGTGTTAAGCGACAGGATAGCGCTAAGTGGCCTGTCCGGGTTCTGCTTGAACCTCAAGAACAGCGCTGCGTTTTTATCCCCCTCGTCTTCCTTCATGGTTATGTAGGAGATGGGAGTGGACATGAGTACCGACTCCAAAAGTGAACACAGGAAGGAAATTCCCATGGTCAGGAGCAGGTAGAAAATAAGAAGCGTCATACAATACTCTTAATAAGGCCACAAATTTACGGAAAAATTCTTATTTTTGTAAATTGATATTCAAAATATGAAACAGGAACAGATACTTATCCACATTTCCGGGCAGGACCGCGTAGGTCTCACCGCCTCCATCATGGAAGTTTTAGCCAAGTACGACGCCCAGATCCTGGATCTTGGTCAGGCTGTAATCCACAACACCCTCACCCTTGGCATCCTCATAAGGATAGGGGAAGAGAACTCGGGCCAGGTAATGAAGGAACTTCTGTTCAAAACCACCGCCTGGGGCAGCATCAGCATAGGCTTCGAGCCCATTACGGATGACGACTACGAAGCCTGGGCAGGGCGCCAGGGCCGCAACAGGTACATCTTAACCATTATCGGCCGAAGCCTTAGCGCCGCCCAAATCCAGGCTGCCACTGATGTAATAAGCCGATATGGCCTTAACATAGATGCAATTAAGCGCCTTACGGGCAGAATGAGTATCATGCATCCGGAACGTAATGTGCGTGCCTGCGTAGAATTCTCCCTTCGCGGTTTCTTATCGGCCGAAGACAAGGAGGCCATGCAAAAAGACCTTATGCAAATGGGCCAGGAGCATGGTACGGACTTCTCGTTCCAGAAAGACAACATCTACCGCCGCATGCGACGCCTGATTTGCTTCGATATGGATTCCACCTTAATCCAGGCCGAATGCATAGACGAGCTTGCCCGCCGTCACGGAGTGTACGACCAGGTGGCAGCCATCACGGAAAGTGCAATGCGTGGAGAGATAGATTTCAAAGAAAGTTTCACCAAGAGAGTAGCCCTGCTCAAGGGCCTGGACATATCTGTAATGCAGGATATTGCCGATCATCTGCCCATCACGGAAGGCACAGACCGCCTTATGTCGGTACTCAAAACCTGCGGCTACAAGATTGCCATCCTGAGCGGCGGCTTCACCTTCTTCGGGGAATACCTCCAGCGAAAGTACAGCATAGATTACGTATATGCCAATGAACTGGAAGTGGGCGAAGACGGCAAGCTTACAGGCCGATATGTGGGCGAAGTGGTAGACGGCCGCCGCAAGGCCGATCTTCTCAAGCTCATAGCCCAGGCAGAGAAAGTGAACCTTGAGCAGACCATAGCAGTGGGCGACGGCGCCAACGACCTTCCCATGCTCAACGAAGCCGGCCTTGGCATTGCCTTCCACGCAAAGCCGCGCGTAAAGGCCGGCGCAAAGCAAAGTATCAGCACTATAGGCCTGGACGGCGTGCTTTACTTCATCGGCTTTAAGGACAGTCAACTTGGCGAACACGGTGTGTTATGATTAAAAAACGCTGGCTAATAGCGCTGCTGCTGGCTTTTCTGGCAATTCCGGCCGTTGCCGTATTGCACGAGGAAAGCCTCAAGCAAACCCTGCGCGTGCTTCTGGACGAGCTTAAGCAAACAGCAGAAACCAGGCGTGGCAATTCGGGCGAAAAGATGGTCCATCAGCAGCACGAGCGCATGGTGGACCAGGTAGAACGCTGTAACGAACTTTCCATAATCCTGTATTCGCAGCCCGTTGGCAACACCTTCGAGCTTACATACGCGCTTAACTGCGCAAGTGATCTTTATAAGGAATTTCAGGACCAGAAGATGCCGTACGATGAGATTATTTCCAACGTACAGCAGGAATACAACCGTTACCGCCGTCTGGCGCAGGCCCTTTCCAAGATCCCGCCGGAAAGGGAAGATATCGCTCTTCCTGTTCTCACATTTGAGGATTCTACGGGCGTTGTGATAGATTCAGTGCTCCTGACAATACCATCCTTTGCCTTGGCCGATACCTCGGTGGTGATGGATGCGGAAACCACCGCACTCAGAGACAGCTGCCTGTTCTTTACGGATAATCTTATTGAGTCTTACTTCAATATCATCCGGAACATAGAGCGCGACAGCGGCTATTATCAGGAGACGGAAGCCCTTATCAAAGAAGCATACGACTATGCGCAGGACCGCTACCAGGTGGTCCAGAGGCAGGTTTTCCTTGAAGGGGCAAGGGACTACTTCACTGTAATGTCCCGCTGGGGCTCTTACTTCAGTCGCGCAATGAATGAACTGAAGGCCAGATACTTCACTCCGAACAGCAACAGCGTGTGGAAGGGAAATATAGTATGGGCTTTCGCATTTATGTCCATACTGCTTCTGATACTTGCCATTATTCTTGCAAACCTTATCGTAAGGCTCACCATACGCTGGGTCCCCCTGTTCCAGAAACCGGTGTTCCAGGAAAACAGGAAGATGATAATAAGCCTTATCGGCATTCTGGTTTTCATCATTCTGCTGGTAGTGGGGATGGATAAGGACAAAGACGATTTCATATCGATGGCCAGCAGAATCATGGTAGAGTTCGCTGCTCTGCTAGGCGCCATAATGCTGTCTATCTTCATCCGTGTGGACAGGGCACTGCACAAGATTGCCATGGATGCATACCTGCCGGTGCTCATACTTGCTTTCCTTGTCATATTCTTCCGCATCATATTCATACCGGACAGCATCCTTAACCTTGTATTCCCTCTGCTCACACTTACTTTTGCCATATGGCAGCTAGTGGTGTGCCTTTGGAAGGCAAAGACTCTTCCAAATGTGGACAAAGCCATGCTCTGGGCCACTTTTATAGTAATGGCGTCAAGCGTTGTGGTAAGCTGGACCGGTCTTGTGATGATGTCGCTTCTTGTCCTTACCTGGTGGTTCTTCCAACTGATGTTCCTCCAGCTTATCGGCACGGTTTCTTCCATGCTGGACCGCTGGAACCAGAAGTCCATAGTTCAGCGGAAGTTGGAATACCGCAAGAAGCATCCGGAGATTCCTGTATCGGCCGATAAGGGAGCATATATAGAGATTACTTGGGCTTACGACCTTATAAAGATGATGGCGCTGCCGGTGCTTGGCATAGTGTCTGTGCCGCAGTCCGTGCTTCTTGCCTGCCGGGTCTTCAACCTGTCTCACGTGACGGTGGAATTCTTCGTGAATCCTTTGGTGAACATAAGCGGCGTACTCAGTCTCTCTGTTGTGAAACTGGTAATAGTTCTTAGCCTGTTCTTCGTGTTCCGCTATGTCATTTATGCCCTTAAATCCATCTACAGGGTGGTTAAAACCCGCCTTGCCGTAGAAAAGATGAAGGATCCGGCCCTTTTCAAGGAAAGCGACATAAACGTCAATCTGGCCAATAATGTGATTTCTTTGCTTGGATGGGGCATTTACGTGATTGCTGCTTTTGTGATGCTTGAAATTCCCACATCGGCCCTCACCATCATTACAACCGGCCTGGCTACGGGTATCGGCTTTGCTATGAAGGATGTCCTTAACAACTTCTTCTATGGGGTGCAGCTTATGGGCGGCCGCGTAAGGGTGGGGGACACCATTGAATGCGACGGAATCCGAGGTAAGGTGGAAAGCATAAGCTACCAGAGCACGCATGTTGCGGCCGAGGACGGCTCCATCATAGCCTTCACCAATTCGGCCCTGTTCAACAAGAACTTCAAGAATATCACGCGTAACCATCAGTATGAACTGGTGAAAATCATGGTTCCGGTAAGCTATGGGACAGAGTTTGAAAATGCCCGCCAGGTGATACTGGATGCCCTTCAGCCGCTTTTTGTCAAGGACAAGTACGGCAGGGAAGTTGTGGATGTAAAGCGCGGAATACAAATCAGGTTCGATAAATTCGGAGAAGATTATGTGGGAATTGCCATTGTGCTCTTTGCTTCGGTAGATGCGCATTATTCCTTCCCCTCATCGGCCAAGGCGGCAATTTACAAGGCTTTTGACGAGAATGGCATAGAGATTCCGCTGCCCCGTAGAGAACTATATATTAAGGAGGGACCGGAAAAATGATAGTGCTTTTAGCTGCTACAGGCCTTTTGGGCCAGAATGTCGTCCGTGAACTGGTGGGCCGCGGAATTCATGTCCGTGCCCTGGTGCGCCGGCCTCTGGATGTCCCTGGCGTTGAGGTGGTTAATGGCAACATCCTTTCCTACGAAGACCTTCTTAATGCGGCCAAAGGCTGCAGCGCAATTATCAACTGTGCCGGTACAACGGACATGAAACTGAAGCGCCTGGAAGACTATTATCCCGTGAACAGGGACCTTCCGGGAAATCTGTGCCGATTGTTAACGGAAACCGGAATTCGGACACTGGTGCATGTGAGTACGGCAAATACGGTGGCTCCCGGCACAATACAGTTTCCTGCCGATGAAAAAGGGCCCTTCGACCTGCCTCCCTTCAACCGTTCCCTATATGCCCAAAGCAAGATGGAAGGGGAGAAACTGCTGGAAGAATATTCCGCTGCAAATCCTTCCAAGCGCATTCTGGTACTGCTCCCGGGCTTCCTTCTGGGTGCCTATGACCTTAAACCTTCCTCTGGCCAACTGATGGATACGGCCTACAGAAAGCGTATGGTGTTTGTAACGCGCGGCGGCAAAAGCTTTGTGCCGGTAAAGGATGTTGCAAAGGCAATTGCAAATGCGCTGGAAATGGGGGAGAGCGGCCGATATCTAATCACCGGCAGGGCCATGCCTCTAAAGGATTTCTATAAGTTACAGGCCCGTACAATGGGCTACAGCCAGATTGTTTGCGTGCTTCCGGACTTCCTTGCAATGGCCGTAGGCTATCTTGGGGATTTTCTGGAACTCCTTGGTTTCAAACTCATATTCTCCAGCCGTAACGTAAGGCAGCTTCTGTATCAGGAATGGTACAGTCACGACAAAGCAAAGCGTCTCCTTGATTATAAGGAAACGCTTGTGTCTCAGGCGATTATGGATTACTTCCTCTGGAAGTCAAATAAAGCTTAGCAGCTTTTCGTACACCCTTTGAACGGGGAAACCTACTACATTGAAATAGGAACCCTCTATGCGGGTTATGCCTATGTGGCCTATCCATTCTTGAATGGCATATGCCCCGGCTTTGTCGTAGGGTTTGTAAGTATCTATGTAATAGGCAATTTCTTCCTCCGTAAGAGGCTTGAACCACACCTGGGTTGTGACTTCGAAGGTTTCGCTTCGGCGTAAGTCCCGTATGGTAACGGCGGTTGTAACGTGATGTTCACGTCCGGAAAGATCCCTAAGCATGTGTACGGCATCTTTACGGTCCCGCGGTTTTCCCAGTATTTCACCGGGCTTTCCGGCCGAAGGTGGAAGTATCACCATGGTATCGGCCGTGATTAGGATTTCGCCTTCTTTTAAGGGCCGATGAAAGCCGTGGGACTTGCCTTCCGACATAAGGCGGGGGACGGAATCATAGGGGACTTCCGGGCCGAAGCTTTCCTCAAAGTTATTGCCGGTATCCACCTCAAAATCAATATCCCAGCACTTAAGCAATTCCCTCCTTCTGGGGGAATTGCTGCCAAGGATTATATGCTTCCCGTGGAGGTTCATCAGAACTTTTTCTTGTAAAGGACAGGATCAAAATCCCACTTGCCCTGGGCTTTAAGGGTGGTCTCTATTCCTTCCCTCAGGCAGCCCTTGCCGCCTTTGTGCTCTGTTACCCAATCGGCCGCTTCACGTACCTCCGGCACGGCATCGGCCGGACAAACCCCGCAACCGCTGGCAATTATGAGGTCAAGGTCCGGAATATCGTCCCCGAAGAACATAACTTCCTGCGGTTTCAGGTTGTAGCGCTGGCAGAAAATGGCAAACTGCTCCCGTTTGTCCCGGCAGTGGAGGAATACGTCCTCCGGCAGTACGCCGCTTGTTACCATGCGCTTGCGGATGCTCTCCGAACTTCCGCCGGTAATTACCGCTACAGGAAAGCCGTGCATTACGGCCATCCTTATGGCAAAGCCGTCTTTTGCGTCGTAAGTCCTGAGCAGGTCTCCGTCGCTGTTGCAGAAGACGCCGCCGTCCGTTGCAACTCCGTCTATGTCAAAGGCAAAAGCCTTGATACCCAGCAGGTTCTTCACGACTTGCTGCCTCCTCCCAGAGGACCGAAATCAGCCATGTTGAAGGTGCTGCCCGGCTGAGGACCCTTTCCTCCGCCAAGATCTATAACACCAAACTGAGCCTCGTACTTTGAAATATTGTCAAAGAGGGCGTTCATCAGGCGCTTTGCGTGCTCCGGGGTCATGATTATGCGGTTGCCAATTTCCGGCTTTGCAAGACCGGGAAGCGTTGTGGCAAAGTCAATTATGAATTCACTCCTGGAATGGGAAATAATTGCAAGATTTGAATATGAGCCTTTTGCCACTTCCGGCTTAAGCTCTAACTGAATCTGATTCTGGGGTTTGGGCTGGTTGTTGTCCATTTTATTTCTTAATTTAATTGTACAAAGATAGCAAAATAATCACTATCTTAGCACATTAATTTCGAACGCATAATTATGGAAACACGGAATCTTTATGTTCCGCCCGTGACCCAGGCACTTGTGCTGCAGGGCCGTGAGCAAATTCTAACACTAAGCAATTACGGGGACCTGAACGCCCCCGGCCCCGGCTTCGACCCCGGCGTTATTATTATAATCAGTGATGATTTTTAGTATTCTGCACCTATGAAAAATACATTCAAATTTGCAATGTGGATGGGTGTGGCTGCCATGCTAACCATCACTTCCTGCTCCAGGAGAGAGGAAATTGTCCCGGAAGGGGAAAATGCTGTCATTCCCGGCACGGTGGTCCAGCCTTTCCGCATGACGGTGGAAAGCGGGGATCCCAGTACTAAAACTGTCATAAGCGAGGCGGGGGACAGCTACAACATCCTCTGGCAGGCCGGCGACGAGCTTGGCGTCTTCGAGGTTGGTAACGGCATAGTCCAGGCCAAGGCTTCATCTGCACCCCTTGAGGCACCCGGAGAGATTGCCATCTTTAATCTGGATCTGGCCGGCGATGCCCAGGCAGCGTACAGTTATACCTTCGTTTATCCTTCATCGGCCCTGGACAAGATCGGATCCGGAGAGAATGCCAAATATCGCATTACCATACCTTCAAAGCAGACCTTCGAGTCCGACAGCTTTGATATTTCGGCCGATGTGCTGGTGTCGGAATTCCTGACGTTCCCTGCGGAACGCCCCACTTCCGTATCGGCCCGCTTTGCGCGTCTTGGCGGTACCGCCCGCATGGTAATCAAGGCCCCGGCAACGGAGGAGCGAATTGAAAGAATCAGTTTCTCCACTACGGAGGCTAACCTGGCCGGTTCCTATTATCTGGACCTGTCCAACGGCGATATTTCGGACGGTGTTAAGGCCCAGGCCAGCAAGAATCTGCAGCTTACTCCCGCTGCTGCAACCACCTATGCAGGTGAAATTGTAGTATGGTTCCGTCTTGCAGAAGTAACTCTTTCCAAGGACTTTACAGTAATTGTCAGGACGGATTCCAAAACATACACCAAGACCGTTGACCTTGCAAGTGCAAGCCGCACCCTTACCTTCGAACACGGCAAACTCACCAAGTTCAACGTGAACATGAACGGCGTTGTGGGTGAAGAAAACACCTATGAGGGAGTTTATGCCGAGTTTACGGCCGCAGATGCATTTGAGCATGCGGCAGCAAGTAACTATGACACCATGGATCCGTTCTCCAAGCCCTACGGAGATATGTGGTCAGGTATCATTAACAGAGTTGCCGGCGGTTTCTATCTAAAGGGCGGAAACGACAGTTATCTGGCTTTGCCCATATTCAGCGACGAGATCGATTACGTAGAGGTTACTCTTGCCGAATCGGCCGCAGGACGCGGGCTTTACCTGACTTCCAGCGCAAGCGGCACGTCAAGCGACGCTCTGGCCAGCATAGCAACCGTTGCCGAAATGAATGTTTATTACCTTGACGTTTCCGAGGAACATGTCCATACCGCATTCCTGCGTGTAAGTGGCAGCAATGCCGCCAAGATCAGCAAGGTTGCCGTTATCTCCAAGAAAGATGCGCGTGAGGCGCTGGCTGCTCCCACGCAGGCCGACGGTGAGGTGGACGACAATATCAAGAATATGTTCCACCTGCAGTGGAATTCCGTAGAGGACGCATCGGGCTATTTGCTCACATACACCACCGGAACCGATTCCAGATACGTGGTAGTTCCCGCCGAAGAAACGGAGATTATGACATTCTATCTGGCCGATCTGGACCACTCCAAGACGTATTCCCTCACTGTAGCGGCATTGGCCGACAATTATTTTGCCCTTGATTCGGCTCCTGTGGCCTTTAAGAAGGATCTTACTACCGGAACGGCGCCGGAAGGATATTTTGTGGATGTCTTCACCGCGGCTGTTATCAAGAGGAGTACTTATGGCGATTGGAATCCTCCGATTTCAGGTCCTGGTGGCTCCGGTGCTATATATATAGGTAATTCTACAACTGACTCCAGCGGAAATATTCAAATCAGAGGCAGTAACAACAGCGGTATCTGTACCACAGATTCCTACGGATATGTACGTTCGGTCACCATCACCTTTGATGCCCAGACCACCAATACTGTTGATGTCTATGGTAATAATACGGCATACACGGCTGTTTCGAATCTTTATGGTACGTCTACGCAGGGAGTTCTGGTGGGCTCGGCCATCGGAAGTGGGGAAAGGAAAATCGTAAAGATTTCGTTCTCCGATAATTATCGGTATTTTGGACTTCGTTCAAGAAAGGGCGCATGTTATATCGAAAGTATCCGTGTGGAATGGTCCAATGACGGGGTTCCTACTGCCGTGGCTGTTACGGGAAATGCTTCAAATGTAAAAGCCACTTCCGCTACTCTTTCCGGTTCATATACGAATGCCGTTTCCGTTCCCGGTATTTACGAGGCGGGCTTCTACTATAGGGCAGAGGGCGATACAGAATGGCTTGTAGCAACTACCGACGGGTCCGAAGCCATGTCCGGAGAGTTCTCACTGACGCTTGGCAGCCTTGCCGAGAGTACCAAGTATATCTACAAGGCATATATCCTTGAGTTTGATTCCGGCACTCAGACATATGTGGAGCATTTTGGAGCAGAAGGGAATTTCACTACGCTTTCCAAATCGGCCTTCACGCCCGGCGGATGGCTGGAGATTCCGGCACACTATAACACATCTGCTATGGCTGGTACAACCACATCGTCCTTGGGCGACCTGTATCAGGTTACTCATTATGCCAATATGAAGGGCAGCAGGGCCCGTAACTACACCATGTTGTATGATCCGGAAATGTACGCATCATATTGGGTGGCATATCCTCTGTGCAAGGCCCACCTTGGCAGCGGCCGTGATGAGGACTGGGGCTTCGACCCCGTTGTGCCCAAGGCCAAGCAGACCACCGTGGAAAAGGGTTATGGCGTAAACGCTCCCTCAACGCGCTATTCCAACCAGCACTATGCGCGCGGTCACCAGCTTCCCAATGCCGACCGTAACGGTGTTGACGAAATGATGGCCCAGACCTATTTCTCCACCAACATGACACCCCAGCTGCAGCACGGTTTCAACGGCGGCGTTTGGGCTAATTTGGAAACTGCAGTCCGCAGTGTGATTGAGAATAATGCCGATACTGTATATGTCGTTACCGGCGCCGCATTCCGCAAGAGGGGCGGCAACGAGACCATTACTACAATTACCAGCACGCGCGACGGCAAGGTACTTCCTGTTCCCAACTACTACTGGAAAGTACTGCTTCGTGTCAAGTGGAACGGCAATGCCGTGTCAAACGCATCTGGCGTAGCTTTCTGGCTGGAGCACCGCGACACCTACGACAACGGCGGTACCAACTACCTGCCGTACGTCACTACCGTTGACCAGGTAGAGGAGTGGACCGGCTTCGACTTCTTTGCCAACATCTCCGAAGGCCTCCAGGCCGCCGCAGAATCCAACGCCAACTGGAGCGCATTCAAGAGCTTCTAGGGAAGGGGTTTCAGGCCTGTTGAAAACTATGTTGGAATTTTCCTCTGTAGAACTTTGTTCTATGGGGGAATTTTCGTATTTTTGCAAATTGGAAACGAAATACCAGTTTTAATTATTCTTATATGCAACAAAAAATGCTTTACACTGCTCCTGAGGCACAGCTCCTCGTGGTGCACTCAGAAGGCTTTGTCTGCGCCAGTGCAACATTGCCCATCGACGGTTTCCAACCGGATCCCAATCCTATGAGCACAGGACTGGACTTTAATCCCTTAAATAGCGGTGACCTCGGTCTTCCTATTTTCTAAACTTTTGCGCCTTATGAAAAAGAATCTTTTCTCCCTGGGTCTTATGACGGCAGCCGTCATTGCCCTTGCAAGCTGCGCTAAAGAAGCCGCCGCTCCCGTAGTTGATGACCTGACCTCCGAAGGCGTTCCTTTCGAAATCGTGGCAGGTGTAGGTACCAAAACCGCTGTATCTCCCGTTGCCGGAGAAGCCGCTGCCATTGAATGGGAGGCCAATGATGCCGTAAGCCTTTTCGTGGCCGAACACGACGGTGAGTATTCCAATAACAGGAAATTCACCATTACAGAAGATGACCTTGTTGCCGGCAGGTTCACCGGAACCCTTGCTGCAGCCCTCGATCCTAACAAATCCTATGACTGGAAGGTAGTTTATCCCTGGAAGAGCGGTTTCAAACTTGTCAATGCCAGTGGTAACGGTACCTATATTCCGTTCGGCAGCCAAACCAATTCTTCACAGATTCAGAACGGCAATAACAACGCAGATCACCTTGCCGGTTCCAATATGCCTCTTTATGGTGTCGCAGAGAATGTTGCCGGAGATGAAACTCCTGTTATTGAAATGAAGCAGGCTATGTCGGTCGTTAAGGTTCACGTGACCAATAAGGCCAACAGCCCTCTTACCGTAACATCTGTTGCAGTGTCTGCCCCGGAAGGAACTCTTATTAATGGTACTTTCTACGTAGATTTCTCCGGAATCAACCCTACCTATTCCAGCAGCGGCCCCTCTTATACTTCCAACACCGCCAACCTTACTGTTACTGAGGGTACCGCAATCGCCAAGAACGGTTCGGCCGACTTCTATATCGGTGTACTTCCTTTCACCCTTGCTTCCGGTGCCAAGTTAACCGTTAACATCAATGGTGCCGATATTGAGAAAACCGCATCTGCCCAGACTGCATTTGAAGCAGGAATGATCAAGACCGTGAATGTGGACTACACCGGCGGCGTCGAATACACAACGCTCGCTGAGATTTTTGCCACCAGCGGCGGCGAGGGTACCTATAATATTAAGGACCTGCTTGTTTATGCCAAGAACAACAACAGCGCTATCCTTGGAGATGCTGCTGGCGTGAAGATTCTTCTGTACAAGAGCGGTCACGGCTTGAATGTCGGTGAAACTGTTGATGTCACTAATGCCGTCATTGGAACATATAACGATAATATCCAGATCACGAATGGTACCTTCACTGTTAAGTCTACCGGAACCGCTGTGGATCATGGTAATCCCTGGAATCTTAACGAGGCAACTACTGTTGCAGAGCTGCCCGATGAAAGCAATTTCTTCAGCCCTATCTATGCTGTCATGACTGGCGCCCAGAACGGTCGTGTTATTACCGGCGGAACCACGCTTTACCTGGATGTAGCCAACGCTGCAACCGATGGTAAGAAGGTGATATTTGAAGGATATGTATGCTCGTATGAGAAGGCCAATACCCGTCACAGGGTTCTTGCCATAGACCTCCAGGAACGCATGACTGTATCTCCCACCTCTCTGAGCTGGAAAGCCGATGAGACCGATGCCAAGACTATTACCGTGGTAATCAACGACGGCGGCGATGGTTATACTGTTACTCCTACCACCGATACCAACTTCACTATTTCCGACAACGGCAGCGGTACCATCACCGTTACTCCCAAGGCTAAGAACACCAGCACCACGGACGCCAAGTCTGTCACCCTCACCATCACCCATAAGAATGATGCCGATGTTCAGGCAACCGTAACATGCACCCAGGCCAAGAAGAGCTCCGGCTCTACTCCTGACCCCGTTACAGTTTCGACTTTCGCAAATACCGCTAATGTTGAAGGTACTGGTGTTGGCCAGACGGCGACATGGACCAGTGGCGACATTACCATTACAGCTGAGAAAATGGTATCATCTGCAACAGCCTTCAGGAGTACTGATGAGGATCATGTTCGCTTCTATAAAGATTGGAAAGTAACTGTTTCCTCGGCCGCTTATACTATTTCTTCAGTTGAATTTACATGTACGAGCGCTGACTATGCTACGACGCTATCTGGATATGAGTTCTCTGCAGGTACAGCTGCGGCATCTGGTTCTGTCGTTACAGTTTCTGATGTGAATGCTGCATCTACCAATGTGACCTTAGGCGCACAAGTTAGAGTCACATCAATTACAGTTAATTACGAGTAATAGTTAAGAACTCTGTGTTTCAAGCAGCAGCCTCTCGGGGTTGCTGCTTTTTTTTGTGTCACTTCCGTTGTTCCGGAGCCCCGGCCGCCAGACTAGCAAAAGTGGCAAAGGTCGGTTTTTAGGGAACCGACCTTGACCGTAGAAATGGCAATGGAGGGGGGTGGGGGGGCAATAATGGTGGGAAAGGTGTGGCATAAAATCCGACCTTGCCCAAAAGTGTGACCGACCTTGCCCACTGGAGACAAAGGCCTCATTGCGGCCTAGGAGCCGCAATCTCTGGGATCCCGGGTCAAGCCCGGGATGAGGGAAAGCAAGTCTCCGGCTTTAGAATTCCACCGGAATGATGTAGGTGGTCCTCACCGAGGTGCCGTCCAGAACGGCGGGTTTCCATTTGGGGGCGGAGCGGACTACCCGGAGGGCTTCGTTGTCAAGGGCGGGGGAGACGCCGCGGTGAATCTGGACTTCCTGGACGCCGCCGTTACGGCCAACTACAAAACGGACCTGTACGGTGCCGTGGCTGCCTTGGGGTTTTACATGGGCCTGGACCCACTGCTTGAAGGCTTCGTAGCCGGCTTCTCCTTCCTTGCCCTTGAAAGAGGGCTTCTGGTCCAGCCTGTCGTAGAAGGACAGGTGGTGGTCCGGACCATCGGCCTTTCTCAAAAGCCGTCCGTCCTTCATCTCCAGGGTATTTCCGCCATAAACCGTGAAGCGGCCAAGCACGGAGAGTGTGTCGCCTTTTTTGATGTCCATCTGGTCAAAGTTGCGGCCCGGATTCTCAGGATCCTTGAGACCGTAAACCAGAAGGGTGCCGGTGGCGTCTTTCAGGTAAAAGCTGCCGCTGGTGCTGCTGCGAACGCGCTCCACAACGCCGGTGACCACATAACTGGTTGTGTCTGTGCGGGAAAGCTTAAGGAATTCCTTAACGCTCAACTGCCTGGGCTGGGCCTGGCATAAAACTGTTGCCAGAGAGAAAAGGAGGAAGGGTAGTGCTTTTTTCATAACGGAGTCAAAGTTAAGTATTAAACCCGTTATTTACAAATGCGCGCGCGTTTGCAAGTGAGTGAAAAAAAGAGTAAATTTGTAGGATT
>JAGCWB010000011.1 GCA_017962065.1 Bacteroidales bacterium | reverse complement strand
GGCCACCGCCGCTGAAGCCGCCACCGCCGCCGCGGGAGCTGCGGCCGCCGTAGCCGCTGCTGGAGGAGCTGGCGGAATGCCGGGCTGCGCGGGCATCCAGGTATTCGTCCTGTTTGCGATAGGCGTCGTAAATAAGGAAGGCAAAGTCGCCTGTGCCGTTCACTGTGTCGTCAACGTTGAAATCCTTGTACAGGCCGGGGGCTATTTCCTTAAGCTGATTGGCCACCTTGCGGGCAACTCCCAGCAGTGAGCCGTAAACCAGATATTCCTTCCAGACGGAAGCCTCAAATGCCTCACGCTGGTCTGTAAGAGTGAACTCATCAAGGAATTTGCGCAGGCCCCAAAGATGCTTTATCTGCTCCGCGCCGCTTTCGGTAAGGATGCAATAATCCTTGATATGGCCGTGGTCTTTCAAATATTTCTGTCCCGATTTCTCCACGAAATCGTTCCAGTCCCACACCTGGTCGCGGTGCCTGTTGGCCCAGTCGGAGAATTCTTTTTTCTCCAAAACTCCGTTCTCCCCGGCGGCCAGTTTGAGCATGCCATACAGTCGCTTGGAGGCGGTGTCCAGCTGCTCCTGATCTTTATCGGTAAACCGGATTTCCGTGCTTTCGCTCTCGGCCAGGCGGCTCACCTGCAAATATCCGTTGTAAACCATCCTAAGGATCATGGCCGATGCAAGGTGCCGCAGTCCGCCGTCTTCATCTTTAATCAGCTCCAGGGCCTTGTGAGCGGCTGCCAGGTGCCCGTCCATGGGTATGTCACGATACCATTCCACCTCGTCCTTCTTAACTTTGGCAAGTGGCGTTCCAATAAGGGGGTTGCCCTTTTTATAGCGCTTAGTTCTGCGCCAGAAAATAAGGCCGATAATAAGTGCGATAAAGATTTTCCAGCCTCTCCCGGAACTCTTCTTCTCTTTCTTATCGTCGTTGCCGAAATCGGCCCCAACCATTGCCTTGTCAAGCACTTGCTGGAAATCCTGGTCCCTGACGCTGGTGGGCTCGAAAATGCCTTTGTCAAGCCGCAGGAGGGCGATTACGGACTCTTCGCTGTCGAAGGGACCGTCGTTTTCCATCACAACCAGCCCGTCGTCAAAAAGACAGGTTCCCTCATAGCCGAAACCCCAGGCGCGCACGTGGGTTGTGTCCATCTGCAGGTAGTCCGAGCCTATAATCACGCGCACATTCTCCGGTGCCGATGACATGCCGGGGGATACCAACTGCATGTGGAAAAGGTCGTAGTCACGGAGGGATTTAACTGCCCCGTTCATCCGGTAAAGCACCTCGTAAACATGATCTCCCCTTGGAGCTATGCCCCAGCAAAGCTCTACACCGTCATTTTTATGGACAATTCCGTATTTGCCGGCTTTCTCTTCCAGACTGCGCTTGGTGTTCCATTCGCCGTCGTCCTGGAACTCCTCTCCATCGGCCACCACACAGAAATTGTCAACGGTAATGTCGCCCAGATTCTCCCGAACCAGATACCATTCGGTGATATCGTTGCCGGTGGAAATATCCCATCGCTCGTAAATCAATGCGCTGCCGTCCTTCTCCAGGTCCACTATCACGTCCAGTTTGCGCACGCGCTGACCATCGGCCCAAGCCGATAAGCAGAAAAGCATAATTGCCGCAAGGCAAAGTAAAAATCGCTTCATAATTTATAAAAGGGTTACGCCGATACCGGGGGCATCGGGCAGTTTTAGACGGCCGTCAACTACTGTGACTCCGCTGAATCGGTCGTTGGAAATGAGGAGGTTGCCGTCCAGGTCGGCGAAATCTACGGCGGGGGAGAGCTGGGCAGCGGCCGATACAGCGCAGGATGTTTCCGTCATGCATCCCACCATCACCTTCATGCCCAGTGCACGTGCATGGATGAGCATTTTCCAGGCTTCGCGCATGCCGGTGCATTTCATCAGTTTGATGTTGATTCCGGAGAAGATGCCATTAAGCGCATTTACGTCGCGCAGTCTCTGGATGCTTTCATCGGCAAAGATGGGAAGGGGACTGCGCTCGGTCAGCCAGGCAATGTCGTCCAGGCGGTCAACAGGCAGCGGCTGCTCTACCATAACCACGCCCATAGAGGCAAGCCAGTGAATCTCGTCCAGTGCTTTGGAACGGTCTTTCCAGCCTTGGTTGGCATCTACCGCCAGCGGCACGGAAGTGACGGAACGGATGGTGCGGATCATCTCCTCGTCGGTGTCCAGACCCACTTTCACCTTTAAAATATTGAATCGCCCGGCAGCTTCCAGCGTCTTTTCGCGCACAACTTCCGGTGTATCTATGCCGATAGTAAAAGTAGTGGAAGGTGCCTTGGAGGCATCCAGGCCCCAGATCTTGTACCACGGCTGGCCCATCAACTTGCCTACAAGATCATGCAGGGCGATGTCCACTGCAGCTTTTGCCGCCGAATCTCCGGGGGACAGGCTGTCCACATAAGCCAGAATATCTCCCAGTTGGAATGGATCGGCAAACTGCTCCAAATCAACTTTTTGCAGGAATGCGCAAACAGACTCTACGCTTTGGCCAAGGTACGGCGGCATGGAGGCCTCTCCGTAGCCGGTATAGCCTTCGTAAGAGATTTCCACCTGCACGTCCGGTGTGGCTTTACGGCTATAGGAAGCAACTGTAAATGTGTGGGTTAGCTCAAGTTCGTAAGGGAAAAACTTAAGGTGCATGCGTCCGTCGCCGGTGCCTATGTTGAACCGGTGGGGACTGCCTGTGCATCCGGCAAGGGCCACTCCGGCAACCGCCAGGGCCGATGTCTTAAGAAAGTCGCGTCTATTCTGCATAGAAAGGATTTGTGAGCGTGGTAGTAAGGTCCGGATCCTGGTTGATGTACGGCAGAACCCGGCCGCCAAAAAGATATCGGCCTGTATTATAGGCGTCGTAACAGGCATCTTCCTTATTGAAACTGCCGATTTTCACCAGGCCCAGCGAATGGATGAATCGGCCGCCGCCAAGGTAAAAGCCAACGTGGCTGACGCCGGGAGTGCCATCTTCCCTCCATCGGCCGAAGAAAACGAGGTCTCCCGGAACAAGGTCTTCCATCTTTTCAATCCGGTCGCCTTCCCTGGACTGGGGCCCTGCGTCGCGGGGGATTATGATGTCGTGCATGAACAGCACCGTGCGCACGAAGCCGCTGCAGTCCATGCCTTTAGGCGACATTCCGGCCCAGAGATAGGGGAATCCCATCATGCTTTTAGCAGTTTCCAGTATGGCTTTGGTGCTGTTGTCCAGGGACTTCCGCCATTCGGCCTCCTGCATGGCGTCCTGCTTTGAAACATAGCCGATGCGTCCGTCCGGGAAGCCTGCCCTAATGAATCGGCCTTTCCTGCCAAGGTAGCGCAGGCGGCATCCGGCCACTGCGTCAGACACCGTGCCGCTGGTCTCATCAGCCTCCTTATATATTATGGTAAATAGCGAGGTCACCACCACCTTTGGCGCAGCGTTCCATGCATGATACTGCTCAAAATCCATGTAGGTGATGGCGTCCTTGTGCACCCATCCGGTGTATGTGTCCGGAGTCTGCACCTCCGGCCAGTTATAGCTTCCGCCCGTCTGCAGAATATGCACCGGCGTCCCCAGCAGCGCCTGGGACACCATCTCGGCACTATACTCCGGCACCTCCCGCATATTGCAAACAGAAACATTCACCACCCCCCACTGCTGTGCAAAAGCACCCAGGCCGATGAGCAAAAAGCAAACTAAAATGAATAACCTTTTCATTGTTCAATCTGGAATAAAGCTAATGAATCCTGCAAGGACAGGGCCGATTCGATGCGGTAGTCTCCGCTGCGGGAGCGGAGTAGGCCGCTCAGGTGGGCGCCGGAGCCAAGGGCTTCGCCAAGGTCGCGGGCAAAAGCCCGGATGTAAGTGCCCTTTGAACAAACAATCCGAACCGTAGCCTCCGGCAGTCCCAATGCCGATGTGTCGGCCACATTTATGCGCTTAGAGGCATTATTGTCATTCTGAGGAGCCTTTGGCGACGAAGAATCTCCAAATGATAATAATTCCAATTCAGAGATGTTGATCTTATTTCGTTGGAGGGTGCCAAGAGCAGTTTCATCGAGTTCTGAAAGCCGGCCGGAGCGGTAGAGCTTGCGGGCAAGTTCGTAAGCGCGGACGCCGTCAACGCTTTTGGCGCTGAAGAGCGGGGCCACCTGTTCCTGCTCGCCCAAAAAAGCGGGCAGAGCGTTGCGTACGGAAGCCTCGGTTATGTGCTCAAACGGGAATCTGCGGTCCACTTCCTTTTCAAGGTCGTACGACGGGGTGGTGGCGCCAAAGCGGATGCGGGCTATGTACTCTTTGTCGTGGTCCTGCAGCTCCTGCGCCCGCTTGCAGGCGTTGCCTATGCACACCAGCAGCACGCCGGTTGCCAGCGGGTCCAGCGTTCCGGCATGTCCCACCTTAAGGTTCTTCTTTCCGAAGTGCTTTATGGCAGCAAACTTGAGTTTGCGAATGACATCGGCCGATGTCCAGCGATACGGCTTATCCACCGCAAGGACGATGCCCTCCGGGTAATCGGCTATGTCGTGGGACAAAGGGAGATTCCCGGTCAAGCCGGGAATGACAGGAACACCGGTCATCGGCAGGGCATTTTGTCTATGCGGGTTTGGTGACGGCCGCCTTCGAAAGGGGTGTCCAGCCATTCACGCACAATGGCCGATGCTATGCGGTAGCTGATGAAGCGGGCCGGCAGAACCAGAACGTTGGCATTGTTGTGCTGGGCCACAAGATGGCCGATGGCGGTGCCCCATGCAAGTCCTGCGCGTATGCCCTGATGTTTGTTAAGGGTAATGGCCATGCCGTTGCCGGTGCCGCAGAGGGCAATGCCAAGGTCCACCTCACCGCTTTCCACGGCATTTGCCAGGCGGTGGGCATAGTCCGGATAATCTACGCTGGCCTCTGTGTCCGTGCCGTAGTTAACCACCTCTATGCCGCGTTTTTGCAGCATCTTGATAAGTTTGAACTTGTACTCCACGCCTGCGTGGTCGTTGCATATACCGATTTTCATGACAGTGTTATTTATAGATACACAAAGTTAATGGAAAGATTTGGCCGTTCCAAATAAATTGCGTACATTTGCGGGCTAAATTTTTTAACAATTAAAACTCATTGCACAATGGCAGAATATTTACAGCCTGAGAAAAAGCAAGAGATTTTCGCGAAGTACGGAAAGTCCAATAAGGACACCGGCTCTCCTGAGAGTCAGGTTGCTTTATTTTCCTACCGTATCGCTCACCTCACTGAGCATGTGAAGAAGAACAAGAAAGACGTTGTAACACGCCGCAGCCTTCTTCGCCTGGTCAGCAAGCGCCGCCAGCTTCTGAACTACCTTCAGAAGATTGACATCGAGAGATACAGGGCTATCGTTAAGGAGC
>JAGCWB010000104.1 GCA_017962065.1 Bacteroidales bacterium | reverse complement strand
TGCGCTACATCCCGTTCCCGATAAAAAACAAGCTCTTAAGCGAGCTTGTTAATGTATACTTGGAGACCACTTTTAAGGTTTGCAGCCTTGTTCTTGTGGATGACACCGATTTTTGCGAGTTTGTCTATCATTGCATAGACCTTGGGGGCGTTTTCCTGGGCTGCTGCCTTGTCTGTTGTGTTACGCAGGTCGCGTATAGCGTTCCTGGTTGTCTTTGCATAATACTTGTTATGCAGGCAGTGACGCTCGCTCTGACGGGCGGCACGCGCGGCTGATTTAGTGTTTGCCATTATTTTACTTTTTTATATTTGGTAGTGGGTAGGAGAATCGAACTCCTATTGCGGGAATGAAAATCCCGAGTACTAACCGTTATACGAACCCACCAAACTTGGGACTGCAAAGGTAAGAAAAAATTTTTTCCTTGCAAAATTATTTATAATCTTTTTCAGTCCCTGTTTAAAAAATTTACTCTACATCTATTTCCAAGGTAACAATATCACGTTTATCGCCCGCTTTTTCTATAGCGGCTTCTATTACATGCGATCCGCTTGTGAGCGTAACGCTTGCACCCTCAACAGCCTTTCCGTCCATATACCAGGCAATGGACTGGTACACATAACCGGACGGCGTACGGATGGAAAGATCCATCTTGGTACCGGCGGTATAGCTGTCGGGCCTCTTTATAACCGGGAAATCCACGCCTGTAACGGGAGTAGGAGGCGGAGGCACATTGGTAACGGTGAAAGTAGAAGCGCTGCCGGTATAGGCAATTTTTTTGAATGTAATCTCGGACTCTATCTTGTTCCAGCTCTTGGGCTTATAGGTCTTTACATTGCCGGAGCCGGGGAAAACGCAGTCGTGACCGTCGGATTCATAATAGTTGCCATAACCCTGATAATAGTGCGGAGCATAGTTCAGGTTGTCCTGATCCATTGCAACAACCACATAGCAGCAGGGGTGTTTGCCGTTCTCGTTTATGGCATTGGTGCTTTCCCAGTTGTCCCACAACTGATATGCGGGATAACTGTAGCCCCTGACAGAAACGCTTCGCGACGACTTATCTACGTGATAAACCATGAGGCCGTGACCGCTCAGGCCGGAATCCCAGCGCTGAGAACCGCGGCACTCGTAAACGAAGTATTCGCCTTCCATGTCGGTATATGTCCTGTAGGCAATGGCTTCGCCCTGGTCGGGCCGATATTCGGGAAGGGTTATGTCGCCATCGGCCATGAAATCCGTAAAGGCACTGTTCTCGTTTACCCAGCCAAGGAGGATGCGCTCCTCGGTGTTGAAGAAGGGCGGAGTGCGGCTTGCGTTGTTGTAGCAGCCGGCATCCATGGTAGAGAAGTCGTACATGCCGCCGGCATTGCCGTTGGTGGCATAGTCGGAGTCATAGAAATCCGGCAGGCCCATGGCGTGGCCGAACTCATGACAAACGGCGCCAATACCGTCCAGTTTTCCCTGCAGCGGGCCCTGGCCGGCCAGTTCATTGGAGCAGGCGTACTTGTAAAGATTCATCCCGTCGAAAGAGCCGTGCGCATAGTACTGATGGGGCCAGATAGCGTCTGTCTTACCTGTATCGGCCTCCCCGTAGCCGGCATAAATCATGAACACCATGTCCACAACGCCGTCTCTGTTGTTGTCGTAGTTTCTGAAGTCAATCAGATTGTCAAGCAGTTCACAGCCCTTTTCTACGGCTTCTTCCGGTTTCTTGTCGTTGCCCTGGGAGTCGTTTCCGCCGTAATATTTCATATTATTTGGAAGCGAAGCCGGGCCGAAGACGTCGAAGATGGGTTCGAAGTAGCCGTTGGAGCTTTCGTAATAGAAGTCGCGGGCACTTCCGGTAGCGCCGTTCTTGGAATATCCGGCGTCGTTGAGCATGGCCGTGACTTCACGGTTGATATTCTCGGTAGCGAATTTCACATCCTTGAATTCACAAAGAATCACAAGGAAGCGCTTCTGGCCAACGGCCACGTGCTCGCCTCTTCTGGCAGCCTGGTCCATTGCCTCCCTACGCACGCGGCGGGCAATGGAAGCAGCCTGGGCCATGCCTTCCGGAGTGGCGCCTTCCACCTCACGGTAGAAGCCATCCTCGTCCTGAGCCACAACACGGCCGGAGGCATCGGTGAGCCAGTGCCCCCATTCGTCGCCGTGAATCTGGAGAGTCAGGCGGGAACCGTCCGGCTGCGTAACCACAATCCTGCCGGGATAGGCGGGACGGGCAGCTGCAGACAATGCAAGAAAGACTGCAAATAATATAATTAAAAGTCTTCTCATAGACCGGACTTACTTGACAATCACAAAACCGCGGCCCGAATCATCGCCAATCCAAACCTTGCCGTCACTCTCCTTAAGGACAGTCATTGGATATTGTTCGGAAAGCAAATTAGAGCCATCCTTTCTCCAGTTTACCGTAAGGGTAAGCTCATCGCCAACGCTCATATCGGTGGAATAACCGTCAATTACCATCTGCTCGTCACCCTCTGACTCAACTATTGCGAAGGTAAGGGCCTTACCGTTGTAGCTGCGCACATACAGGTATTCATCGGCCACATAGACAAACTCACGGTAACCGATGTAACCGCCGATTTCCTTGCGGGAGATAATAGGAACAACCAGGGACTCCTGGGTAACGGTTACGGTCTGGGGATCCAGGTCGCCGTAATAGAAGGTAATGGTGCCGGTACGGGGTTCTGTGGTCTCATTTGCCAGCGCAATCACGTAATAGGACTTGTCTTCAAGGCCTTTTGTGGGGGTAGCCACGGCAAGCCAATCGGCATTGGACTTGGCCGAAACGGCAACGTTTGTCTTGACCACAAAAGCAATGGTCTCGCCTGCCGGCTTTGCACTGATCTGGTTGGCAGAGAGCACAAACGCGTCTTTCTGGAACTGCACCACGGTAAGGGAATAATTCTTCGCCCCTACCTTAAAAGATATAACCGCCGTACGGGAATCATAAGTGGTATTGGCCGATATATTAAGCTTCTCTCCGTTCTTGGAAATCCAGCTTACGCCCGAAGGAATAACCACGTCACCGGCGCCGGAGGGCAGACTGATGCTACCGCCGGCAGCGTCAACCATCTCTTCCATAATCACGGTTTCCGGAGCAGCCTCAACGCCCACATGCAGCACCCTCACGAATGAGCTGCCGTCGCTGCCGTTGGCAACCAGCATTACCTTGCCGGAAGCGGCATCGGCGGGAAGGGCTATGGTAACCGCACCCTT
>JAGCWB010000103.1 GCA_017962065.1 Bacteroidales bacterium | reverse complement strand
TTCAAGGCGGCCGTTTCCTGCGCCGGCAACCACGACAACAGCATCTACAACCGCTGGTGGAGCGAGCAGCATCACGGCATCCAGGAGAAAGTGGCAAAAGGCGACACCACCTTTGTTTATAGAATAGACACCAACCAGGAAATTGCCTCCCGCCTCAAGGGTCACCTGATGCTTGTAACCGGCGACCAGGACAACAACGTGAACCCCGCTAACACCATCCGCGTGGTTAACGCCCTCATCAAGGCCAACAAGCGCTTCGAACTGGTTGTACTGCCCGGCCAGCGCCACGGTTTTGGCAATATGAACGACTATTTCTTCTGGAAAATGGCCGATTGGTACTCCCGCTGGCTCATCGGCGACAAGCGTGAGCGCCCCGTTGACATTCCGGAACTTAATAATGATTAACAGGCCATGAAAAGATTTGCAATTCCTGCGGCCCTGCTGCTGATTTTATCGGCCGGCTGCACAAGCTTCAAAACCGGCACCTTCGAGGAAGATTTTGCCCTTCCGCTGGCCCAGGATTCGGCCGATACCCTCTATTATTCCATTAACCTGGAATACGTGCAAAAGGCTGCATCGGCCCAGGCGGCGGCTCAGATGAACGAATTCATCCTGGCTCAGGCATTTGACCTGGAAGATGTTCCCGGCACGGTGGAGGAATGCGCCATCCGTTATAGGGAAAACCTTATAGATGAGTTCCTTACAAGTGCCGATTTTACCTGGGAAGACCACCTGACCGGCGCTTTTATCGGCGACTATAAGCGCTGGAAGAACTACCAGCTCACGTACTTCAGCTTCCGCGGCGGCCCGCACGGACTGCAAACCATGTGTTACATGGTCTTTGATAAAAACACCGGCGCAAACATCCTGGAACCCGATTTGTTCAAGGAGGGGTACGAGGAACCCCTGTCGGAACTTATGAGGGAAGCCGTTTACGAAACCATGAAGGCAGAGGACGAGGAACTTCTTCCCCTTGTGGACATGGAATCCATTGTTCCAAACGCAAACTTCTGTGTAAACGACTACGGCGTTGAATGGGCGTTCTACCCTTACGAAGTTGGACCTTATGCACTTGGCATCGTTACTGCCGCTGTTTCCTGGGATAGGCTGAAACCATATCTGAAATAATATGAATACTCAATGGATAGTGACTGAGATAGACGGGAAGGTCGCGTCCATTGCGACCGACTACCGCCATCTGCCCCGCATTGCCGCGGAACTTGCCGCCCTGCCGGCCGAGGAAACGTTCTCCCTGGGCACCAGGAAGATTGAAACAGAGGAGCTTATTGAATTCGCCCAATACCTTACCTGGGACGACCTGAGGCTCTTCGGCACGCCTTTCCAGATTAAGGTGTGGAAAAAACTGTACGAGCTTCCGCGCCGCCTTTACAGCTACACGGAACTTGCAGCCCTTGTGGACAATCCCCAGGGCGTAAGGCCTGTAGCCCACGCCGTGGCGCTGAACCCAATCGCGTACGTAATTCCATGCCATCTGGTAATCCCCAAGGAGTCACTGGACCGCGAGGCCCAAATCCACGCCCTGGCCCAGAAAACCCTCTTCAAAGGGGAGGACCTTTACCTTCTTGACAGTCTGGATGTGGGCGCTTACGCCTACGGCTGTGACCTCAAGCGCGAACTCATCAAGCTCCAACTTGCAGAATGAAAAAGACTTTAACCGTATTATTGGCCTTGGAACTGGCTGCAGTGGCCATGGCCCAGCCGGATGGCCGGCAGTTGTGGAACGAAGGATGGACTTTTGTGAAGGACGGTACCATAAGGACGCTGGATCTTCCGCACGACTGGGGCGTAGAGCAGCCCTTCCTGCAGGAAAACCCCGGCGAAACCGGCAAACTGGCCTGGTGGGGCAAGGCAAGCTACGGCAAAGTGCTGGAAATAAGTGCCGATGACCTGAAGAAGGATATTTCCCTGGAAATTGACGGAGCCTTCTCCAATGCCAAAGTTTATGTAAACGGCAAGGAAGCCGGCGGCTGGCCGTACGGCTATTCTTCCTGGGCAGTGGACCTTACGCCATGGCTGCGCGTTGGAGACAACAGCATAGAGGTAAGGCTGGACAACAAGCCGGAAAGTTCCCGCTGGTATCCCGGCGGCGGCATCTACCGCAACGTCTGGATAACCCGCACGGAAAAAACCTCAATTGCCCATTGGGGCACGTACATCACCACAAAGGCCGATGAAAACGGCGTGGTTGCAACGCTTAAGATGCGCCTTAAAACCGACCAGCCCAAGATGGTGAAAATCACCACCTACATCCTCCTTGACGGCGAAGTCGTGGCCCACACTACCGGCAATGAACTGGTTTACGACGGCAGGGAAGTGACGCAGGAACTACATATCGGCAAAGTAAAAGCCTGGACCATCCAGAATCCCATCCTCTACACCGCCAGCACCACCGTAGAGGCCCAGGATGGCGCCATAGATTCGTACAACACCACTTTCGGCATAAGATCGGCCGAATGGAAGGCCGATGGTTTCTATCTGAACGGCGCCAAAACCTTCCTAAAAGGCGTATGCCTGCATCACGATGCCGGCGCCCTTGGTGCGGTTTGGAATGAGGATGCCTGGACCCGCAGGCTGCAGATGCTCAAGAAAATGGGCTGCAACGCCATCCGCACCAGCCACAACCCTCCGGCACCTGAACTCCTTGACATGTGCGACCGCATGGGCTTCCTTGTGCTGGACGAACTCACCGATACCTGGACCTGGCCAAAGAAAGACAACGGATACGCCACATTATTCAATGAATGGGCCGAAAAAGATCTTGTGGCAATGATCCACAGGGACCGCAACCACCCTTGCGTGATTGCCTGGAGCATCGGCAACGAATGCGGCGAGCAGGGCGACCCTTCCCGCTGGTGGATACCCCAGATGCTCACCGATATCTGCCACAGGGAGGATCCAACCCGTCCCACCACGGCCGGCAACGACAACCCCTGGGCCGCCTCGCAGCCCTATGCCGCTACTCTGGACGTGTATGGCTTCAACTACAAGCCCCATCTGTATGAGGAGTTCCGCGACTCACATCCCGGCCAGCCTTTCTATGGCTCGGAAACGGCCTCCTGCATATCCACGCGCGGATATTACCTCTTTCCGGTAGAGCAGGACAAGGGTAAAGGCTGGGTGATGGAACCGCCGTTCCAGGTAAGTTCCTACGACCTTTACGCCCCCGGCTGGGCCTCCAAGCCGGACTATGAGTGGCAGTACGAGGACACAGTCCCGGAATGCGCCGGAGAGTTTGTCTGGACTGGCTACGACTATCTTGGCGAGCCTACGCCGTTCAATATGGATCCTTCGGTATTCACCAATTTCCATACGGAAGAAGAGAAGGAAGCCTATAAAAAGATGGTGGAAAGCTGGGGCCAGACCATAAGCGACATTCCGCTGCCTTCCCGCAGTTCATACTTCGGCATAATTGACCTTGCAGGCTTCCCCAAGGACCGTTACTGGCTGTACCAGGCCCGCTGGCGTCCCGGCTATCCCGTTGCCCACATACTTCCGCACTGGACCTGGCCCGGCAAGGAAGGGCAGGTGATTCCCGTGCACGTTTATACCAACGGCGACGAGGCCGAACTCTTCGTGAACGGCAAATCCTGCGGCCGCAAGGCCCGCGAAGGCTATCGCATCGTTTGGGACGACGTAGTTTACGAGCCGGGTGAGATCAGCGTAATTGCATATCACAAAGGTAACGAGTGGGCCCGTGCCGGAATAACCACCGCCCAGAAGGCCTTCAAACTACAGGCCGGCGTGGACTTTGCCGGAAAGGACCTTATATATATATCGGCCGATATTACCGACAAAGCCGGAACCCTTGTTCCCGATGCCGATAACATCCTGACCTTCGGCGTAGAGGGCCCTGCGGTGATTCTGGCCACCGATGCCGGCGATCCTACGTCGCACGTCCCGTTCTACAGCAAGCAGCTTCCGGCCTTCCATGGCAAGGCATCGGCCATACTGCGCCGTACCGGCGAAGGCCCTATCACGGTGAATGTGAGCGCCCAGGGATTAAAATCGGCCTCCATTACCTGTGAATAACTTTGTTAATTAAATTTTTTTCCTTATCTTTGCAGCCCATTTTGCGGAAACATAAGAGCCGTGAAATGGGTTGTAACTATAAATTATTTATTAACAAACATTTATGCCTACAATTCAACAACTTGTCCGTAAAGGACGCGAGGCACTCGAAGTAAAGAGCAAGTCTCGTGCGTTGGATGCATGCCCTCAGAAGCGTGGCGTATGTCTTCGTGTTTACACGACAACGCCTAAGAAGCCGAACTCAGCTATGCGTAAAGTAGCCCGTGTCCGTCTTTCCAACG
>JAGCWB010000102.1 GCA_017962065.1 Bacteroidales bacterium | reverse complement strand
TGCTAATGCGCATGAAAGCCTCAGGCAATCCTTTATGGCAGGAGCGCTTTGACGAAGTTGCGCAAACAGTTCTGTATCACGTAGATCTGCTTGCCGATTCGGCCGACCAGTTCTCCACCTTTGCCAAGATGTATGACCAAAAGCCGGAGCGCCTGGACCTTGATGCCCTTATTAAGCAGGAGGTAGATCTGTTCGATTCCCGCGACGACATTTCGCTGGAGTACTTCGGTCTGGTTGGTGCCTGGGTCATGGCCCCCCGGCCGCAGTTAACGCGTGTGGTTGTGAATCTTATTACCAACGCAATCCAGGCCGTGGACAGCGAGTCCGGTCCGGCGGAAAAACGCATTGTGGTTTCACTGCGCAACGCCGTGGAGGACGGCTTCTACGACATTGTAGTGGAAGACAACGGCCCCGGCGTGTCCCAGGAGAACCTCTCCCAGATCTTCACCCCGGATTTCACCACCAAAACCAGCGGTTCCGGCCTTGGCCTTGCCATTTGCAAGCGCATAGTAGAACACTGCGGCGGCACCATCTCCTATTCCCGCTCCTTCACCCTAGGCGGCGCCTGCTTCACCGTAAAATATCCCAAAGCCTAGTTTAGCAGCTGGCGGTTAAATGCTTGATGCAGAGTGAGTTGCTGTATAATCGTCGTTCGTTTTTTGAACGACGATTGTATAGGAAGTGCGTGATACACAGCGAATTAACCGCCAGCTACCGCGCCTCCAGGAGGAAGACGGCCGAAGTGTAGAGGCCGTAGAGGGTGGGGTTGAAGCCGCCGTTCATTAGGAAGTCGCCTGTGAAGGTGGAGCTGTTACCCCACCAGCAGGAATTATCCACGTTTTGCTCCACTACGCTGTAGGAGAGCTGGGAATCCAGGCCTTGCAGGCGGAAGACTTTACCGCCAACGGTGCGGGGCTCGAAGTGTATGCAGTAGGTGAACACCACGGCGCGGCGCTTGTCCGGAGAAACGTACATTAGACCGTAATAGCTTCCGTCGTAAGGGGATGCAAGCCGATAAAGGTCTCCGCCAAATACGAGGTCACGGTACTGTTTATAAGAAGCGATGCAGCGGTCCACTGTAATGCGGTCTTGCTCAGTGAAGTATTTGGGCTGCAGCTCCAGGCCAAGACGACCGGCGCATGCAACATCAAAACGGAACTTGAGGGGCGTAACGTTGCCGGTTTGGTGATTTGGTACGGTGGAAACGTGCGAGCCCATGATGCATGCAGGATAAATCAAGGAAGTGGCGTACTGCATGTAAACGCGGGACAGGCCATCCGTGTTGTCGGAGGTCCAAACCTCGTTGCAGTATTTGAGTGCGCCATAATCCACGCGTCCGCCGCCGGACGAGCAGCACTGCACAATGACTTGAGGGTACTTTTCACGTATGCGGCGCATAACGTTGTACAGGCCCTGGCAGTAATCCACAAAGAACTTGTCCTGATCGGCCTCAAGATAAGGACTTCCGAAGCTTTGAACGACCCTGTTGCAGTCCCATTTTATGTAGTCTATACCCGGTGCCAGCTGCATTGTACGGTCAAAAATGCCAAACACAAAGTCTTCTACGGCAGGATTGGATAGATCCAGAACCCACTGGTTACGGCCCTGATAAATCTCACGGCCGGGGCTTTGGACCACCCACTCGGGATGTGCCTGCGCCAGGTTGGAACGAGGATTCACCATCTCCGGCTCTATCCAAATGCCAAACTTGAGCCCCTTGGAGTGAGCGTGAGATGCCAGATATTCAATTCCTTCCGGCAGTTTGGACACGTTCACTTCCCAGTCCCCAAGGCCGGCGTCATCGTTATTTCGCGGATAGTCGTTGCCGAACCAGCCGTCGTCAAGAACAAACATCTCCAGGCCCATTCCGGCGGCATCGTCCATCATACGCAGAAGGGTTTCCGTAGTAAAGGTAAAATACGCGCCCTCCCAGCTGTTAAGCAGAGTAGGATTCACCTTCCCGCCGCCGTACACGCCATATTTCCGGGCCCAGCGATGCAGGTTACGGGAAGCCCCGCCGGCACCGCTAAATGAATAAGTATAAATCATTTCCGGTGTCACAAAGGTATTGCCTGCGGCAAGAGGATAGGCCGATGAAAAAGGGCTTATTCCAGCCAGCACATTGAGCCGATGCGCATCGTCTTTCTCGAAACTGAGCCTGAAATTTCCGCTCCAGGCCAGTGCTCCGGCAACAACTTCGCCGCTGGTTTCGCTGAATTCGCGGGTGTTCAGGCTGAGCAGGAACGAAGGGTTGTTACCCTGAGTAGCCTGCGTGCCGCGCCGGCTTTCGATAACCTTCATATCGTGCCCCAGAACCTCGCTTTCCATCTGCATATCCGTTGCCCAGGCGCCGTAAAAGTGCGTGAGCAGGTAATCATCGGCATCAAGATACAGCGAGGAAGAGGCATAATTCAGCAGTTGCACGGGTGCCTTGCCGCCGTTCAATATTTCCGTGTGCTGTACCAGAACATCTTCTGCTAAATAAGCATCATAAACCAGTCTTACTTGCAGTTCCGTAACATAGTCCTTCAAGTCTATTGCGGTTGTTACGCAGCCCTCGCGCGAGGTCACTTGATGCGAAACGTAGTACAGCTCTGTATTGTGCGTTCCATCGGCATATTTCACGTGCAGCGCGGGCTCGCCTATGTATCGGCCGCCCGTTGCGGGATAACTTGCGCCGCGGAAACCGTTGTAGTCCTCTGTATTAACACCCGCTCCCAGGAACTGCTCCGGATGGGAGATGGGCGCGCCATAATGCGCCGTCTCCAACTGCCCGTTCTGATGCACCAGCAGCACCAGTGAGGTATTATTGGTTTCAATTGGAATCACCTTTTTCTCCACCTGCGGAACTGCAACCGTCTGATGGACAAACTTTTTAACTTTACGGGCCTGTGACGGTTGATAAGGAAGCGCCAGGATAATGGCAAGAACAAGGGCTGTAAGTCTCATGTGCATCAATTATGTTTTGTGCAAGTTACCAAGAAAAAGGCAAAAAGAAAAGCCGATGTTTAAAAAGTATCAAAAATTGATTATCTTTGTGCTAATGAGTAAAGTATTAAGGGAGTTTCCGCCCATTACGGAAAAGGACTGTTTCTTCATTGTTGAACGCCATAAGTCGGAGTTCCTGTACCCCATACATTCACATAAGGAATACGAACTAAACTTTGTGGAAAACGGCCGTGGGGTTCAACGGGTTGTGGGCGACAGCATAGAAGAAGTGGGCGACTATGAACTCACGCTAATAACCGGCGACGGCCTGGAGCACGCCTGGAAGCAGGGCAACTGCAAGTCGCCGGACATAAGGGAGGTCACAATCCAGTTCTCGGACACCCTCCTGGACCACACCCTTCTTACCCGAAACCAGTTCCACGCCATAGGCGTAATGTTCGAGCGTGCCCGCCTGGGTCTTACCTTCTCAATGCCCGCCATCATGAAGGTTTACAACGACCTTGACAAACTTGCCTTCATGGGGGATAGCTTCGAGCAGTTTCTCACCATGCTCAAAATCCTGAACGAACTCTCGCACGATGCCGATGCCCGCACCCTGGCCTCATCGGCCTTCGCCAATCAGGAAGAAGACCGCGGCAGCCGCAGGGTGGCCAAGGTAAAGGACTATATATCGGCCCATTATGCCGATGATCTCAGACTGGAAGAACTGGCCGATATGGTGGGAATGGCCCCTAGCGCCTTCAGCCGATTCTTCAAGCAGCACACCAACCGCACGCTGGTGGACCATATCATAGACGTGCGCCTGGGCAACGCCGACCGCATGCTCGTGGACACCACCACCAGCATAAGCGAAATATGCTATGCCTGCGGCTTCAACAACCTCTCCAACTTCAACCGCACCTTCAAAGCCCGCCGCGGCTACACCCCCCGCGACTTCCGCACCCTGTTCACCAAGAACAGAGTGTACGTGTAGTTTTTTGTGTTTGCGGCTAATTCACTCTGTATCAAGCACTTAGCCGCCAGCCAAACAGCGCAGTGCCAGCATGGCGCTGAAGCAACGCCACTGGCAACACTCCCGCATCAAAATACTATCACAATTAGACAATTTTTCACTTTGCCGGCCACTCATAAAACGCTAATTTTGCGATAGATAATTATTTATGTCGGCCAACATAATGAGAATAACACTGAAATTCTTTGCAGTGGCGTGTGCGTTAGCAGCGCTAATCTCCTGCAAATCAACAGTTTCCTTTGTATCGGTAAAGGATGGGCAGTTCGTTAAGGACGGTAAGCCTTTCACTTACGTGGGCACCAATTTCTGGTATGGCCCAATCCTAGCTTCAGGGGGCCAGGGAGGGGATTTCACAAGACTCCAGATGGAGTTGGATACTCTCAAGGCAATGGGAATCGATAACTTGCGTGTCCTTGCAGGCGCACAAGGCAAAAGCGGCGTTTTCTCGCGCGTGGAACCCACCCTTGAAGTTGAGCCTGGAGTGTATAATGATACTCTTTTAACTGGTTTGGACCGTTTCCTTGTAGAATTGGGCAAAAGGGACATGCAGGCCGTGCTTTTTCTTAACAACTCCTGGGAGTGGAGCGGCGGCTACGGTCAGTACATGGAATGGGCAACAGGGGAGAAGGCTCTTATACCACTCATCGACGGCTACTGGCCCTTCATGCAGCAGATGCGTAAGTTCCAGACCAGCAAGGAATCTCAGGAACTCTTCTACAATCACGTAAGAGCAATCGTGGGCCGCACAAACAGCATTACCGGAAAGCCTTACAAGGAGGATCCTGCAATCTTTGCCTGGCAAATCGGCAACGAACCCCGCTGCTTCTCGGACGACAAGGAAATCCGCGAAGGCTTTATCGGCTGGCTCACTGAATCGGCCAGAATTATCAAAGAAATCGACCCCAACCACATGGTTTCCACCGGCAACGAAGGCTGGATGGGATGCGAGCAGGACTGGGAACTTACCAAAGCCGTAAACAGCATCCCAGGCGTAGATTACATGACCATCCACATCTGGCCCTACAACTGGAGTTGGGTAAATGCCGATGACCTGGAAGGCACCCTTGCCGATGGCATTGCCAAAACGGAAGAATACATCGGTCGGCATGCAGTAATGGCAAAGGAAATGGGCATGCCGCTGGTCCTTGAAGAATTTGGCTTCCCCAGAGACGGCTTCCAGGCCGATATGGACGCTCCTACACGTGCGCGCGATACCTATTATGCTTATGTGTTCTCGCAGGTTGGCACCATGCTCCAGGGCGTAAACTTCTGGGGCTGGAGCGGCTTCGCAGTGCCGCTGCACACCCAGTGGGAAAGCGGAGACCATTACACCGGAGATCCGGCCCAGGAGGCCCAGGGCCTTAACGGCGTATATGTCACGGACGAAACTGTTGACATTATCATAGATGCAATCAACAATCTAAACCAACAATAATCATTAACCAAAAACAAGTAGCATGAAACAAAAATTTGTGACCTTCATGCTGGCACTCCTCGCCACCACGGCCCTGTTCGCACAGAACAAGGTTACGGGTACTGTGTCCGACAATATCGGACCGGCTATCGGCGTGTCTGTCATGGAGAAGGGCACCAACAACGGTGTCATCACAGACCTGGATGGAAACTACGAGATCACGGTGAAGCCCGGCGCTACGCTTGTGTTCTCCTCCATCGGTTATGCAACGCAGGAAATCGCTGTTGGCAGCCAGTCTGTCATCAACGTACTCCTGAAAGAGGATGCCGAATTCCTTGACGAGGTTGTCGTCGTGGGTTACGGTACCATGAAAAGGAGTGACCTCTCCGGCGCTTCCGTTTCCATGAAGGAGGAAGACCTGAAGGGCTCCATTATCACCAGCCTGGACCAGTCCCTGCAGGGCCGCGCCGCTGGTGTTAGCGCCGTCACCACTTCCGGTGCTCCGGGTTCCAGCTCTTCCATCCGCGTTCGTGGTCAAGCCACCATTAACGCCAATGCAGAACCTCTGTACGTCATTGACGGTGTTATCGTCCAGGGTGGCGGTAATTCCGGCGCCGACTTCGGTCTGGGTGATGCCCTTGGTAATGGTAAGGTGTCCACCATCTCTCCGCTGTCTACCATCAACCCTGCCGATATCGTGAGCATGGAAATCCTCAAGGATGCATCTGCAACCGCTATCTACGGTGCCCAGGGTGCGAACGGTGTAGTGCTCATCACCACCAAGCACGGTAAGGCCGGCGAAGCCAAGTTCACATACGACGGCATGTTTGCCATGGCCCGCCAGACAAAGCGCCTGGACATGATGAACCTCCGCGAGTGGGCCACTTTCTACAACGAAATGAAAGAGCAGGGCGAAGTCTGGACCGACAATAATTATTATGTGACGCCCAGCCTCCTCGGCGCCGGCACCAACTGGCAGGACGAGATTTTCCGCACTGCCCTCCAGCACCAGCACCAGGTAAGCGCCCAGGGCGGTACCGAAAAGGTACAGTATTATGTAACCGGTTCCTACATGAACCAGCAGGGTAACATCATCGGCTCCAACTTCGAGCGCTTCTCGGCACGTACAAACCTGGACGCACAACTCAAGTCCTGGTTCAAACTCGGCGTAAACGCAACCTTCTCCCATACGAAGGACGACCTTAAGCTGGCCGACTCCAACGAAGGCCTCATTTACTATTCCCTTACCACTATCCCCGACATCCCGGTTTACGATATCGACGGGAATTACTCTTCTGTTGTACGTGAGGGATACACCAATCCAAACCCGGTAGCAATGGCCATGATGAATGAGATCACTCTCAAGAGAAATAAGCTTACCGGCAATATTTACGCAGATATTACTCCTATTAAGCACTTAGTTTGGCGTACGGAACTGGGCTTTGATATAAGCTCCAGCGACGCAGTCCGTTATCAGCCGATGATTGACCTTGGCGGTTGGACACGCGATTCCAACTCAATGAGTCAGCAAAAAAACAACAATACATTCTGGCAACTTAAGAACTATCTCACTTATTCCAATCAGTTCGGCAAGCACGGCATCATTGCCATGCTTGGTCAGGAGTGCTGGGAGTCCAGGTGGAATTACCTTGGTGGCAGTGGAAGTCAGCTCTCTTCTGACGAGGTTCATAACCTTTCCCTCGCCAAAGATACCAGCTTCAATATCAATTCCGGTTTCGGCAGTGCGGCTATGGCCTCCTTCTTTACCCGTCTGAACTACAACTATGACGACAGGTATCTGGCCACTTATACCTTCCGTTACGACGGATCCTCCAACTTCGGTCCCGATAACCGTTGGGCAGGCTTCCACTCCTTTGCGGCCAGTTGGAAGTTTTCTAACGAGAAGTTCATGAAGAACCAGGATGTCCTGGAAACCGGTAAACTCCGCATTGGTTGGGGTCAGACAGGTAACTCCAACATCGGCGCCTATGCATGGGGCTCTTCTATTTCCAAGATGCCTTCTGGCCTAGGCCAGGGCTACCGTCCTGCCAACATTCCCAACACATCCATCCGCTGGGAAAAGCAGGAACAGTGGAACGTGGGTTTGGATTTAGGATTCTTCCACAACAGGCTCAATTTCACCGTCGACGCATATTGGAAGATTTCCAAGGACATGCTCATGTCCATGCAGCTTCCTTCCTATATGGGTACCCAGGGTAACGGTTCTTCCGCCTTGGCTGCTCCTAAGGGCAACTACGGTTCCATCGAGAACAAGGGTATTGAATTCACCATCGACAGCCACGTAATCGACAACAAGGACTTCGGCTGGGATACCAACTTCCAGATTTCCTTCAACCGCAACAAGCTCCTGAGCCTGGACGGTACGGAGAACGCCAACCTTGTTGGTTATGGCCAGTGGGACGATGTTGTTTGCGTTTCCAGCGTGGGCTCTTCCCTGTACAATTTCTGGGGTTATGAGGTCGAAGGCGTTTACAAGGACCTTGAAGACCTGCAGAATTCGGCCCTTTACTACAAATACATGGTCAAGAACCCCGACGGTACCTACAGCCACAACGATGCATCCTACTACAACAAGAACAGTACGGTATGGGTGGGTGACATCAAGTACAAGGACCAGAACGGCGACGGTGTGATTGACGAGAAAGACCAGACCGTCATCGGCTCCCCGCTTCCTCTGTTCACCTTCGGCTGGACCAACACCTTCCGCTATAAGAACTTCGACCTTAACATCTTCTTCAACGGCAGCTTTGGCAACAAGGTGCTCAACTACAACGCCATTTCTCTTACCCACATGGCCAGCACCTGGACCAACCAGCTGAACAGCGTTGCCGACAGGGCCATCCTGGCACCTTCAGACGGTGTTTATTCCGACGACTGGTTCTATGACGTGAGCAGGGTAGTGGTCACCAACCCCGAGACCAAGACTCCCCGTGCGTCTATCTCCGATCCCAACGACAACGACCGCATCAGCAGCCGTTATGTCGAGGATGCCTCCTACATCAGGCTCAAGAACCTGACCCTGGGTTACACCCTTCCCAAGGGCCTGCTCCAGAAGGCCCACATCGAGAACGTGAGGGTTTACGTAAACATCCAGAATCTTTTCACCATCACCAAGTACTCCGGCTACGATCCGGAAGTGGGCGCAAGCACCCAGGACTCCAGCGGTCTTACCTATGGTCTTGATAACGGACGTTACCCTTCTCCTACTCTGTATTCCTGCGGCCTCAACATTACTTTCTAAAATCTGAAGGAATATGAAACACAGTATTATAATAAAAGTATCGGTTACTGCATTTCTAGTCCTTGCTCTCGCATCCTGCGAGAAGTTCCTGGATCGTCCTGCAGAAGACAACTATAACGTATCCAATTTCTA
>JAGCWB010000101.1 GCA_017962065.1 Bacteroidales bacterium | reverse complement strand
GATGGAGGAAGGCCCTCTCACCGGTTCCTACGCCCGTGACATCCGCGTCTATGTTTACGACGGTAAGATGCACCCGGTAGACTCCAAGGAAATCGCCTTCATCATCGCCGGCCGTAACGCCTTCAAGGAGGCTTTCCGTCAGGCAGGTCCCAAGATCCTGGAGCCCATCTACAACGTGGATATCTTCACTCCCAACGAGTATGTAGGCCCTTGCATGAGTGACCTTAACACCCGTCGCGGCATGATCATGAACCAGGATATGGAGAAAGGCTTCACCGTGCTTCACGCCCGCGTTCCGCTGGCCGAGCTCTATCGCTACTCCACCATCCTCAGCTCCCTCACCGGCGGATCGGCCACCTTCCAGATGAAGTTTGCCGAATACGTCCAGGTTCCGGCCGATGTCCAGAACAAGCTTCTGGCCGAATACGCTGCCCAGGAAGAGGAAGAGGACTAATTCCCTGGCAGTTTGTAAAAAGGCCCGCCCGCAAAGAGCGGGCCTTATTTATTGATTTTAAATCATTCAGCCTATGAAAAAATTATATCGGCAGCCTGATATTCAGGTAATTACCTTACAGCCTCGTGACGGAGTCCTTGTATCGGCCAGCAACGAGGGCTATCCCGTAGATCCGGTGGATCCCGGATTCACCCCTCTTCTCCTAATTGATGATTACGGATTTTAAACGGAAGCGCCATGAAAAAGAAAGTATTTTTGAGTCTTATGGCGGTAGTTCCGCTATTTGTGTTTTCCTGCTCCAAGAGCATAGTTGAACCGGAAGCCGTTGCCACAAAGGAAGTAGAATCTGACCCGTGGAACATCGTTCCCATGGAGATGCACTTCGTCGGAAATGGAGATTTAAAAGTGAACGCCGATTATTCGGCCGATACTAAATCCCAAACCTCCATGAATGGCACCGGAACTTATGCGTCTGTTCTTTGGACCGCAGGGGATGAAATTCTAATGGCTAATGAGGCTTTTAACTACACTACTTATATTGCGTCGGCTAGCGGGGCTAAGGTTTCTTTCGAAGGTGGTGCAGTACTCTCCGGAGGACCTTATAATTGCATCTACCCTGCAGATTGTTTAAAGGCATATAACACTTATAATTCAAAGCCCATTTACGGTTTATGCATTCCTCAGGAACAGGCTGCAACCGTAGGCAGCGTGGCAGAGGAAGCGAACGTGTCGTTTACTCAAGTTGCCACACAAGAGGAAGAACTGCATTTCAAGAACGTTGGCGCCATAGTTAAGTTCAAGCTTTCCGGCGATGTGGTTTCCAGTGTTAAGAAAGTCACATTAGGAGGAACGGATCCTATTTCTGGAACATTCGTTGTAACACCTTCCGATGAAGGTGCGCCGCAATTTATAACCAATATTTCCTTCACTGGACATCCACAGTTTACCAACGTGAGTCTTACCGGCAATTTTGAAGCAGGCAAAGACTATTATATGGTAGTTGCGCCTGGAGTTCATGACTCATTCTATATGAGCTTTGAAAACAACGACGGTACACAGTCAACCAAGAAGTTCTCTTCAAAGGTAATGACTTTTAACCAGACGCGTATAACGGATTTCGGAACCATCAATCTTGGTGATGATTTTGATCATTCTCTCGATCCTATTCTGTACATTGAGCATACAACCGCGGATCCCAATTATGCAACCATCGCCGTAATTCCGGACGGTTATAGGGCCGAGGAACTGGACCAGTATGTAGTCGACGCCCAATCTGGTATTGACGCACTGTTCAACACAGAGCCTTACAAGTCCTACAAAGGCTACTTCAATGTATGGATTCTGAGAGTTGCTTCCAAAGAATCAGGAGCAAGAATCTCGGACGGAACCACGGAAGAAAAAAACCGCGACTGCTACTTCCAGACATCTTGGGGAGGATCTTCCTATGATAACATGCAAGCGAATGCAAACAGGGTATTCGGTTTCGTGGAGGAAAACTGCCCCGATATAGTAAATGAAATACATTCAATTGAAGAAGTCCCGGTTCTGATCATCATTAACGATACGCGCTACGCCGGTATGGCCTGGAACTACGGTAACGGAGCCACTTATTGCATGGTGCCCAAATCGTATGGCGGAGGCTATATTCACTGGGGATATTATAATGTAGAGGCTGCCAGCTCAACTGCTCTTCCCGGGGATACACGCGAAGTAACTCCGGAAGAAAAGACAGATATGGGTATAGGTTACAACGGCACCTGGAGAAACACCCTTGTGCACGAGTTCGGAGGCCACAGCATAGGAAAACTTGGTGACGAGTATTGGTATAGCTCGTATAAGAGTGCAGTTGAAGCAATTGCGCAGCATTCCTGGGCTGTTCCCATGATGCTCAATGTTTCTGCAAAGAGCGATCCTGCCCTTGTCACCTGGGCCGATATGTACGACATTTCTGCTCAAGAGAAGATGGCTACTATCAGCCCTAAATACAATGAACGAATTGGCGTATTCCAGGGGGCCGATGTTTCAATGTTCAACCGCTGGCGCAGTGAGAGAATCAGCTGTATGATAGACAACCGTTTCTATTTCTCTACCTGGCAGCGCTATATCATTGTAAACCGTATCATGACCCTCTCCCGTCTTGCACCCATAGACTTCCTTACCTTCCTGGATAACGACAATCCTACAGACCCTGTACGTGACGGTGGCTCACCCGTAATGCAGGCACAGGGTGTTATCGATATAGCTCCGGCTCACGAGGCACCTATGTTACCTCCGCCTATGTACGCCGAGTGGAAGTACTAAAAAATTTCGGAGACCCCGCGGGGCCTCCGAAATTTTTATGCATGCACGATAGCTTACCTGTTCTCGGCAGCCTCTACGGCTTTGAAATAGCGGTAGCTGCTAACCTTTACTTCAGAAATTGAGTTCTCGTCGCACACTATGGTGCCGGCGGGATGGTTCTGCAGACCGGAAAGCGTGCAGTAGTGGCTCATGGGACCTTCGATGGCGTCCTTGAGTGCGCGGGCCTTCTTGGAACCGAAGGCCAGGATAACAACTTCCTTGGCGCTAAGTACGGTGGCAACTCCAACGGTGAGGGCCTGGGCCGGAACGGCCTCCGGGTCGTTGTCAAAGAAGCGGGCGTTGACCTCGCGGGTGTCCTGGGTGAGGGTTACAACGCGGGTCCTCGAACTGAGCGAGGAGAAAGGCTCGTTGAAGGCAATGTGGCCGTCTTCGCCAACGCCGCCAAGGAACAGGTCAAAGCCGCCTGCGTCCACGATGGCTTTCTCATAGGCTGCGCACTCGGCCTCCACATCGGCAGCGTTGCCGTTGAGGATGTGGATGTTCTCCGGTTTCTCGTCAATGTGGTCGAACAGGTACTTGTGCATGAAGCTGTGGTAGCTTTCCGGATGTTCCACGGGAAGGCCCACATACTCGTCCATGTTGAAGGAAATCACATTTTTGAAAGAAACTTCACCGGCCTTGACCATACGGATAAGCTCGGCATATGTCTCGATGGGCGTTGAACCGGTGCACAGGCCGATCACGAAAGGCTTGTCGGTGATTTTGGCTTTTTCGTTAATACGCTTTGCGATGTAGTGGGCTGCCCACAGGGAACCCTCTTTAGCGTTGTCGCGAATAATGATTTTCATATTTTAGAAAAGTTTAAGAAATACTTCGATTGCCTGATATTCTGCCATTCCAAGTTGGTCGTACAGTTTGGCGGTGTTGGAGGTGCGTTCCTCGGCCCTCTGCCAGAACTCGCGGGGGTCTTCGCCCGGGAACGGGACAATGTCCTTCTGAGAGAGGTGGCGGAAGATAGCGTGACGTTTTTTCACAACTTCGTCCGGAGAAAGCGGAACAGCCATATCCACGCGGCCAAGCTCCCACTCCATCCAGGCGCCACGGTACAGCCAGACGTGGGTTTCGGCGGTCCAGGGGGCGCCTTCTTCCTTAAGCTGTTCCAGGGCCTCCATTGCGGCTTCCGTGCACACGCGGTGGGTGCCGTGAGGATCGGCCAGGTCGCCGGCCATGAAGATCATGTGCGGCTTAAGGTCGTTCATCAGTTTCTTGATTATGTCAACATCGGCCTGGGTGCGGGGATTCTTCTTGATGCCGTCGCTCTCGTAGAACGGGAGATTAAGGAAGTGGGCGTTGGTGTTGTCGTTGAGGCCGAAGCTGCGCACGGCGCCGCGGGCCTCCGAACGCCTGATTGCTCCCTTCATTTCCAGTAGGGCGCGGGGTTCCGGTTCACCGGGCTTCTTGCTTTCCACAAGCTTTTTAACCTCGTCGAACTTATCGGCAAAACCAAGCTGGAAGGCGCAGTCCATGTGCTGCAGAACTACGTCGTCGTGCACTGCCACGTTGCCGGAGGTTTCGTATGCCACGTGTACGTCGTGTCCCTGGGAAGCCAGGCGAATGAATGTGCCGCCCATGGAGATTACGTCGTCGTCCGGGTGAGGGGAGAAGATGAGCACGGTCTTTGGGAAGGGTTTTGCCTTTACCGGGCGGGTGCTGTCGTCGGCGTTGGGTTTGCCGCCAGGCCAGCCGGTAATGGTGTGCTGCAGGTCGTTAAAAACGTCTATGTTAATCTTGTCGAACGGGCCAAAGTTCTCCAGCAGTTCGCCAAGGTTATTGTTAAGATAGTCTTTCTCCGTGAGTTTTAGAATGGGCTTTCCGGTTATCTCGCACAGCCATACAACAGCCTTGCGCACGAACTTGGGAGTCCAGTCGCATGGACCAACCAGCCAGGGAGCCACGCTGCGGGTGAGCAGGCTGGCGGCGGTTTCATCGGCATACATTGAGATATGGTCGTGTGCCTGAAGCAGGGAAGCGGGGCAGTCGGTGGTCATGATACCTTCGGCCACGGCCTTTACGGCATTTGCCTTATCTTCGCCCCAGGCCATCAGGATAATCTTTTTGGCGCTGAGCATGGTGCCGATACCTACGGTTATGGCTTTGTCCGGCGTATCGGCAATGTTATGGTTGAAGTTGCCGGCCTGGCGCTTGCGGGAAGCGTATGACAGGCGCACGGCACGGGTGCGGGTTTTCTCGTTGGAACCGGCCTCGTTAAAGCCCACCTGGCCTTGTTCGCCGATACCAATCACCAGAAGGTCTATTCCGCGGGCAAGGGTATCAAACTTGGTGCAGTAATCGGTGAGGTCTTTCTGCGGAATGGTGCCGTCCGGGATGTGGATGTTCTCCTTGGGAATGTCAACTCTGTCCAGAAGAGCCTCGTGCAGAAGGTGGTTACGGCTTTGGGGCGCTTCTTTAGGGAAAGGGTAGTACTCGTCTATGGAAACCACTTCCACGTTCTTGAAAGATACTTTTCCGGCCTTGTAGCGGCGGGTGAGCTCATTGTACAGGGATACGGGCGTTGAACCGGTGGTGAGTCCCAGGCGGAACAGGCCGTCCTTGTGTGCGTTTATGGCATCTACAATTACATCGGCAATTGCATATGACGCAGGGCGGGATTCCGGATAAACATGAGTCCAGATTTTCTCGTACGTGTGCAGGATGCCGGCGGGAAGGTCTTTTTCGATAAGGCCTCCGTCGTAGGGTAAAGTGAAATGCTTGCTCATGGTTTTATTTTAAAATGTTATCAATTCTTCCAATTTTGCCGTCCACTGGCGCGGGCATTATTCCCAGCAGTTTGCACAGCATGGGATAAAGGTCGATATTATGGAAGGCCGATTTTTCCCCTTCGGTGAAGGTGGCCTCGTATCCAACCTTGAAGTCCGGGCCTATTGCGCGGAAGGCAACCATCATTTCTTCGTTCCTGGGGTCGAAGCCGTGGGTTCCATTGTTTTTGGAAGGGAAGTTGTTGAACTGCCAACCAAGATCCGGGCATACGATAAGGTCTCCAAGCCTGTTGGAGGTGCCATAGTTAAGATACTCGGGCACTTCTCCGTGTTTCCAAACTTTGATATGTTCTATTTTGCTTAATCTGTTGTACAGGCTGTCTACATAGCCTTCCTTTGCCCAAATACTTGTGGGAATTGAGCCGGTGACACGCTCTGTCCATTCCTGAGGCATAACCTCCCACCAGCCAACGAAGCGGTCTTTGGAAATATCGGCCATCCCATGGTCTCCAGCCAGGATGAAGTTGATTTTATCTCCGTGGGGGAGAGCCTTAAGCCTTAAATAAAGGCTGTGCATGAGGCTGTCTATATGTTCGGCCATTTCCTTTACTTCCACCGACATGGGGCCGTGCACGTGGCCTTGATGGTCGGGCTCGTCAAAGTAAGCCATCACAAGGCGGGGCCTTTGTTCTTCCGGGAGGTTAAGAAGGCGAACAACCTCGTCGCAGCGCTGCTCGAAGTTCCAGTGGGGGTCTTCCTCCCAGTGGCGGAAATAGGTGGGATATTGGTTACCTTCCGGGCCGATAGGGATGTCCGATCCTACCCAGTACACTACGCCGGTCTTTACGCCCTGTTTCTGGGCTGTAATCCATATTGGCTCACCAAGATAATAACGGGGATCGAAACGGGCTTCGTCGTCCTTTATGGCATAGCCGTGCTGCGTTTCCGGGTTCCAGAAAGTGTTGTTTACCAGCCCGTTATGGTCCGGAACCAGGCCTGTTGCCATGGCATAGTGGTTGGGGAACGTTGAGGACGGGAAGGATGGCTCCATCCTTGCTTTTACACCCACTGTTGCCAGGGAGTCCATGAAGGGCATGTCGTAGTAGTCCGGATAATCCCAGCGGCTGCCGTCAAGGGATATGATTACCGTATAATTATCGGCCTTTTTTGTGCAGCACGTGAGGGAGAGCGCTGCCAAAAGTAAAAATACAAGGAACGGACGTCTCATGTTCGATTATGCTATAACATACAAAAATACTAAAAAAGTTTTGAATGCGTTTGGGCTTTTGCTTATATTTGTACGCTTATTTGAAGGATTATGAAGAAAATAATTACTTTATTGGCCATTGCGGCCTTCTTTTTTGCCGGTGTAAATGAGGCATCGGCCCAAATTAGTGTTGGCGCAGGCTCCGGCAGCCGTGCATATTTGTTTACCGACGCCCAGGGTGTAACCATAGTAGGCGCCGCCCCCACCTTGTCCGTAGACTTTGAGGCAAACTTCCGCCTTGCCAGGCTCTTTGCCGTTTCAGTAGGTGCCGATATTGCCGGTGTTGCCGGTTATCATTTCATGAAAGACAACACCAAGAACCTTGGTGAAATCTACTTTGACGTTCCCGTGCGCGCAAAACTCTATATCCCTATCAGCAGGCAGGTGGAACTTTACATCTTTGGCGGCCCCGTGGCTTCCCTGGACTGCCTTTCCATAGACGCCCACGTCAAAGGAACCACCGACAATTTTGAACAATATCCAACCCTTACCCGCTTTGACGTAATGCTAGGCGGCGGTCTGGGCATCGAAATCATCAAGCACATCCGCGCCACCGTAGGCTACGACTACGGCCTCATCGACCGCGACACCAACCCCAACCGCAGAATCCACACCGGCGTCCTGAAAGTCGCTGCCTACTACATGTTCTAAAGCGGCGATTACTAAATAATTGGTAATTTTGTAAAGATTCTTTACAGTGGTGTAAGGAATCTTTACGATTTTATAGGGACGATGGATTCTATAAGTGATTGGGATTGTGTGCGTTGGGTTGTGTGGAACGGAATTTGACTCGTGCGTGGGCGTATATTGGTGATTTGACAATGGCTTCTAAAGTTGGAAAAATACTGGTGGTTGATGACAACCTGGGGATTCGCTGGGCGCTGGAAATCCTGTTGCCGATGCATTTTGCGGAGGTGAAGACTATTCCTTCGCCGGCAACCTTGGTATCCTCGCTGGAGCAGTTCCGGCCGGATGTGGTGCTGCTGGATATGAATTTTAACACCAGCATCAATACGGGCAATGAGGGCTTGTACTGGGCCGGGGAAATCAAGAAGATGGTGCCGGAGGTAGAAGTGGTGCTGTTTACGGCTTATGCCGATATTGCCCTGGCGGTAGAAGGAATGAAGCGTGGGGCGTTTGATTTCATTGTGAAGCCGTGGGATAATGAGAAGCTGATTGAGGTTCTCACTGCAGCAAGGGATAAGGCCAGGAAGGCGATGGGAAGAGATGGCCGATCAAAGTCGGCCATGACGGGACTGTCGGAGCCGGGCATGACGGGCTCTGGAACCAACGGCGTCATCCCCGGCTTGACCGGGGATCCCATGTTCTGGGGTACCTCCAAGCCGATGGCGGCCATCCGCAAAACCCTGGACAAGATTGCTCCCACCGATGCCACCGTGCTGATTACCGGCGAGAATGGTACCGGCAAGGATGTGCTGGCCAGGGAGATTCACGCCCACAGCCTCCGGAGCGGCAAGCCGATGGTGGCCGTTGATGCGGGTGCCATTACGGAAACCCTCTTTGAGAGTGAGCTGTTTGGCCATGTGAAGGGCGCCTTCACGGATGCTCATGCTGACCACGTCGGTAAGTTTGAGCAGGCCGATGGCGGCACTTTGTTCCTGGATGAAATCGGCAATATTCCTCTGCATCTGCAAGCCAAATTGCTGCGGGCTATACAGAACCGGAGCATCGTTCGGGTTGGTGGCAGTGAAGCAAAGCCCATCAATATACGCTTGATTTGCGCTACTAATATGGATCTGGAACAGTTGGTGCGGGAAGGCCGGTTCCGTGAGGATCTGTATTATCGCATCAATACCGTGCATATCGCTCTGCCGGCGCTTAGGGAGCGGAAGGAAGACATCGTACCGCTGGCACAGATGTTCCTGGAGCGGTTTGCGCAGAAGTATCATCGGCCTTTGACGGGGATTGCTCCTGAGGCGGCAGCGATGCTGACGGAAGGCCGCTGGAGCGGGAATATCCGCGAGCTGCAGAACTGCATTGAGAAGGCCGTTATTCTTTCTGACGGCAGCGAACTGACGGGAAAAGATATTCAGTTGGAGCAGGCGGCCAAACCGGTCGGCACTACCATCAAGGCGGTGAGTGAGGCCGAGGAGGAACGGATGATTCGCCAGGCGATGGATAGGACGGATGGTAATATCTCTGCTGCAGCAAAGATGCTGGGCGTTAGCCGGCCTACGCTATATGCCAAACTCAAAAAGTACGGGCTATGACCTTCACCGTGTGGCATATCGTTGGGGCCTCAGCCATCGTCGCAATCATTGCGGCGGTGATTGCTACGATTCGGACACGCCGGAAGGACATCAGGAAGGTGGCATATATGATGGACGCGCTGGAGGATGGCGAACTGAACTTCCGATTCCAGGAGAAAAACAAGTTCAACCGCACGCTGAACCGTATCCGGACCATCTTTGAGAAGCAGCGCCAGGCGCACGAGCAGG
>JAGCWB010000100.1 GCA_017962065.1 Bacteroidales bacterium | reverse complement strand
GGCGGCGTTGCGCATGTTCTCCGGAAGATTGCGGAGTTTTTTCATGTATGAGCCGCCCCAGACGCCTTCCAGGTAGCAGGGCTTTGCACGGAAGGGATATTTGACCAGCTGGGCGCAAATATCGGCAAAACTCTCGAAAGGCATCATCTGAAGATTGGTGCGGTCGTTGTCCAGTATGTACCAGTCTATGGCGTTTTGGGCAAAGAGTTCCTTGCGCAGCTGGACGGCGTTCTCGAAGTCGCAGTAATAGCAGCGGCGTATGGTGCGGTTGATTATGCCGGAATGCTTTTTCCCAAGGTTGGAATACTCTCCGGCGCGGATGCGAAGCATGGAGTTCATGGGCGTTATGTCCATCCAGCATTTAACGTCGTACATGTCGCGGAATTCCTTAATCAGGCTGCCGTAACCGTAAACTACAACCAGTTTTCCGGGGGTTTTCAGGGAAGGGACTTCCTTTTTGAACGCATCCACTTTGCCGGGATCCATAAGGCCGATATATCCTCCGTGATAAACCTTGCCGTACAGTAGGGTAGGGTCGATTTTCTTGTCCCAGATAAGGAGCGGATCGATGATAGAGTCTATCTGTTCGCCGCTTTTGAAGGTGCGGGCGTAGGAATCCACAAACTCAATCTTGAACTCCCGCACGTCACATTCCCTTGCGACCAGGCTGACCAGAAGGTCCCATTTGGCGGCGGTATAACCGTCGATGGCAATGATTGCACCTTCCTTTATTACTTTATCGGCCACCGATGCCACAAGCGCCTTGGCCACCTTGGGGGTGCCTCCGGCCACTATCGAATCTATTGTCTTTTTGCTCAGTTCCGGACGGTTCACGGCCTTCTGGTCGTGAAACGGGAACGGGTTGTACATAAAACTCATACTCTATCCTCATTCCGGGCTTGACCCGGAATCTTTAAATATTATAAAATTCGAAGCCCATGATTTCGGCCAGTGCTTCCAGCTGTGGACGGTAATCGCCGTCAACTATTGCGTAGTGCTGGGTGGCGCCAATCTTCAGAACCTGCTCCCAGAGTTGTTTTACCGGGACCACAGGTTTGAAGATTGTGTGGCTGTAAGTTGCCAGAAGGTGCTTTTTTGCGCTCTGGGGGGTGTCTTTCTCGCTCAGGCTTTCTGCCAGGAAAGTGATAAGTTTATATTTGCCGTCTTCCTCGTACAGGCCGGCCACGGTTTTCATTCCGGGGCTTATGCGGTACCAGGCGAAGGGGGCGCCGGCGTACTTCCAGGAGGTCTTTGCAAAGCGCACGTCGCGTGAGATTATCACGTTCTGCTGCCATGCGGGGTCGTTGTGGTCGTTGGGACCGGCATGGCCGCCGGCAAAGGTGCCAAAATCGTCCTCAATGTGGAAAGGCTCAATGAAGTTGACGTTCTTTCCGCTCAGAAGTTTAAGTATATAAGTAATGAGACCTGCGCCGATATCGGCCTCCGGCACAAGCACGCTCACGTTCTCGTTGAACCAGTTGGGGTAGAAGCCCGCGCGGCAGCCGGCTGTACGGAAGGTGGCCTGGTCTATGTCGTTGTACACATAGCAGTCGATGTCGTTCTTCTCGGCCATTTTCTTGATGGCCAGGGTGGCCTTTACGCAGCCTATGAACTTGTCGTACTCTACGTCGTCCATCATCTTGTATTTGGACGTGAGTTCATCGGCATAGGCTTTTACTTCCTGGTCCGTAAGGCTCTCGATTTCCGTTCCATAGTCGCTGTACGGCAGATAATGGATTTCCGGGCCGATTTTGGTGAAGAGGTCGTAATTGTCTATGTAGGTGCTCCACATGGCTTCGTTCATGTTGGCCATCAGGCCAAGGTTGGAGCTGCGTAGGATGGCCCTCGCGCGGGCGGCATCGGCAAATATCCTTACCTTTTCCGTAATCACCTCGCGGGTGCCCATAACCGTACGGACGTTCTTTCTGGGGACGCGTTTTATGCTGCCGGAGCCTTCCAGCGAGCCCACCAGCGTGCCTGCACACAGGTAATCTACAAAGTCGTCCTCGTCAAGGGTGGTTTCAAAGCTCATGCGGGGCTTTGCAACGTTGCAGAAGATTATGGGCATTTCCGGACAGTCCCTCAGGAACCTTATCCAGGCAAAGTCCTCGCTCCAGGACAGGAATTCGGCATATACGAAGTCCACGCCCTTGTTGAAAAAGAGCTTGAGGGCTTTTTGTGCGTCTTCGCGCTCGTAAACTATGCCTGGGTCCACCAGGTCCAGGAAGTCCATGGTGGCCTTTATTTCTTTCACGGCTTTGTCTTTTCTCTCTCCGTAGGTGCCGCGTTTGGGACCGTACAGGTTCTTGAACCTTGGAGAAGCAATTAGCAGCAGGCCCGCTTTGGGTTTACGCTGTTTCTCAATGGCTTTCATATAGTTTTTTGTGATCTTTATTGTAGTATTTGATGCTTACCCAAAGGCAGGCCAGGCCGCACAGGAGCCATATTATGCCAAGGATGGGGAATGTGGCGTTGAGGCTGCCGGTGCTCTCCTTAATGAGGGCAAGGATGTAAGGGGCGGTGGCGCCAACGGCAAAGCCGGTCATTATCATTGCACTGGAGCAGCTGGCGTGCAGGTGTTCCGGAGTAACGTCGTAAAGGGCTGCGTATATATTGGCGTCAAAGAATGCGCGGAAAAAGCCCCAGCCGACAAAGCAGAAATAAAGCAGCCATACGCTTTTTGCCGTGCCCATGAATGGAAGGAATGCTGCACCAAGGATGAGGCCTGCACCCTGGATGATCATGCGCTTCTTGGGATCTTTTGCCGCCCATTTGTCACTGAGCGTGCCGGCAAGGAGTACGCCTATAAATGCCGCTACATAAGTCCAAAGCATGGAATTGAGCCCCGCCTGCGCTCCGGTCTGGCCAAAGTTCTCCTGCAGGAATGTGGGCACCCAAGTCATGTATCCGGTGATTACGAATATGAATCCGCAAAAGCCGATGGTGACCATGAGGGCAGTAGGGGTGGTGAATACGGTTTTAAACCCGTCCCAGATGCTGGGCTTGTATGCCGGAGATGCACATTCTCCGGCCTCAGAATGATTTAGGCCGATATCGGCCGGAGAATGTGCATCCCCGGAATCATAATCTTTAAGCCTCCCGGCCATCACTGCCGCCCATATAACGACGGCGCCGCCAAAGATGTAGAAGGCGTACTGCAAGCCAAGGTGGTCGCCTATGTAACCGGCCAACCAGC
>JAGCWB010000099.1 GCA_017962065.1 Bacteroidales bacterium | reverse complement strand
TGGCTGCTGGGCAGCGCGACGCGCCATCCCTCAAAAACGGCCGATAATGCGGGATGCCATGTCGGCGCGACGTGCCGTCCCTCAAAAATGGCCGAAAATGCGGGATGCGGCGTTGTGAAAAGGCTAGGCGCGGTTAGCGCTTGCCGCCGAAGGCAAGGTCGCCTGCGTCGCCCAGACCGGGGATGATGTAGTTGTGGCTGGTGAGTTCTTCGTCAATGGCTGCTACCCAGAGGGTGTAGCGGTTGTCAAGGCGCTGGAGAAGCTGGTCCACGGCGTAGCGGCTGGCCACTGGGCACACCATGTGTACATGTGTCGCCTCTCCGCCTTCTTCTTCCAGTTTTTGCAGGGCACTTTCCATTGAGGCGCCGGTGGCAAGCATTGGATCGGCCAGAATAAGGACCTTGCCTTCCAGCGAAGGGCAGGTGCAGTAATCGGCATGAACTTTAAAGTAATCGCCTTTGCCGGTTTTGCGGAAGGTGGACAGGAAGGCGCTCTCTGCGTGATCGAACTGAGACAAAAGCCCGTTCTGGATGGGCAGGCCGGCCCTAAGGATAGCGGCCACAACCAGCGGAGTATCGTAGGTGGAGACAGTGGCAACGCCCAGCGGCGTGTTTACGTCTTTCACTGAATAGTCCAGCGTTTTGGAGATTTCGTATGCAAAAACAGCTCCCACCCTTTCCAGGTTGGCCCTGAAACGCATGCTGTCTTTTTGGATGCGTGCGTCGCGGATTTCGGCAATGAAGGTGTTCAGAACGGTATTGTTCTCCCCGATGTTGATGACTTTCATACTCCATCTAGTTTTGGTCCAAATACAAAGATATAAATTTTACCTCATCTTCCCAAGCCTTTCTTCAGAGAAGGAGTAAAAGGAATCTTCGGCAATCACAATATGGTCGGTGAGAGTTATTTCCACGGCCGATAAAGCACGCCTTAATACTTCTGTCTGATGAATATCGGCCTGTCCGGGTCGGGCCGATCCGGACGGGTGATTATGCACCAGTATCACGTTGGAACTCTGTTTTTCTATAGCGTGTTTAAGAATGCGGCCGGTATCAACGACGGTGGTTTCCATTGTTCCTGAGCATATCATTTCCTTCCCCAGGAGGAAGCCGGCTCTGTTAAGGTACAGCGCCCAGCACTCCTCGTGATCCAGGCCTTTCATGTGAGGCAGCATAAGCTGATACACAATCTCCGGCGAAGTGATGGAGCGCTTGTCAATCACCGTAAGCTCTTCAAAACTCCTTCGGCCAAGTTCTATGGCAGCGGCAATGGTGATGGCCCTTACCTCCCCGACTCCTTTATGGCAGATCAGTCTTTCCAATGGCATGGCTCCTAGCAGCGACAGCCTTCCATCGGCACTCACCATCAGTTCCTGCGCAACCTCCGTCACGTTTTTCCCGCCAATTCCGCTGCCAAGAAGAATAGCCAGCAGCTCGGCATTCGACAAGGCCTTGGCACCCCTCAGGCGCATTTTCTCCCGGGGCCTCTCATCCGGGCACAAATCCATTAGTTTCACTTTTCCCTCATCAACGTTCCTTCATTCCGGCCCCGCAATATAAGTGGAAATGGCGAGAAAACCTCCAATCGTAAAAAAGATTGTGTTGTTTCAGAAGATTTTTTGCTGTTTCTTACGATTTTTATTTCTTCAGCTTGAAGATGTCCCGGCAAAGCCAGTCCATGATTTTAGGGAAACGGTCGGTCTCTACAAAGTCCGTGTCACCCTTTACTCCGTCCACATCCAGAACCAACACCTTTTCACCCGTCGCTGTATCCTCAATTTCCAGGGTCCCATATACTTTGATAAAGCAACTTCCCCACATCCCAGGGCCCTGCTTGCGCTCAAATTCGCGCACTTTGAATACCAGCTTATACGGAGCTTTTCCGCCCTTCACAAGCTTAAGACCGGCGCTATAGTTGTTGAAGCCGTTGTAAAAAGCCTCGTTCATGAGCTTTACGCGCTCATCGTATTCGGGACCGCACCAGGTTTTAAAATCACCATCTTTTTCAAAAACGGCGTTGGAAAGATCGATGCTCCACGTTGCCGTGGCGTCACTCTTTAAAACATCCAGGCTGCCGCTGGCAACCTTCAGAGGCTTCGCTGCAAACAAAGAGCTGGCAGAAAGCAGACAAATAGCGCAGATTGAAACTAGCTTTTTCATAACTCCTTACGTTAATAATTTACACAAATATAATAAATTATGGGAAAACTATTCCTTTGGTAACAATAATGGCGCAGTTCTCCAAGTACATGACCACCTGTACGGCATTGGTTCAAGGCGTTCCCGCTGCGACCCCGGCTAAAGCACAGTTTCGGCCTCAGAACCCTGGTCGGTGTGCTTTAGTGCCACTTCGTGACCCCGCCTAAAGCACAGTTTCGGCCTCAGAACCCTGGTCAGTGTGCTTTAGCGGTGGTGTGGAGGATGGGCGCTCCTCCGTTCAGATGTCGAAAAAGGGGCTCACGCCGGTCGCTTGGCTCCTAACTCCTCCCTTCGGTCGTCAGACAACGTCGCAATGCCGCCTTCGCGGCACCGCTCCCTGCACAAACCCACGCACGGACCCTTTTTCGCCAATTCACTCCGGAGCATCCCATCCTCCACACCGGCCATAAAAAAGACCTGCATTTCTGCTGGTCTCATCTATTTCGTATATGAAAGGAAGAACACTTTTAGTTGGCAGCCTGCTGTTGTTCTGATAATACCTTTACAAGTTGTTTTTCGTTTAGGACTTCTATTTCTACTCCTTCGGTTTTGAGGTTTTTAATCTGTTGAAGCTTCGCGGGGCCGGCTCCTTCTCCCACTATTACTATTGATGTCTTTCCGGAGATTGAACTGGTGACACGCGCGCCCATTCCTTTGAGTTTTCCGGACAACTCATCCCGGCCGAAACTATCAAGAATACCCGTAATAACGACAGTCTTTCCTTTGAAATAGTTGTCTGGAATGGAATTAAGGTCATCGGCCCAACCTTTGTTCTTCAAAGAAACGGTCCTTGGATTCGGATCTTTCAAGCGGGGAATTGTGATGCATTCACCAAAATGATGTTTATACTCCTGTACAAGCAGGGCGCAGGCGCGGGCATCGGCAAGGGCATCATGATGTCTTCCGAGCTCTATCCCGAAGAACTGCGTTGCACTATAAAGGGAAACATTATCGAACGGACCACATGTACAGCCGGTCCCCTGTAGTCGTGGACTTGCTAATCCATAGTACGACAAGTTCTTTTGAAGGACATCCAAATCAAATGGCGCGTTATGAGCTATAATGAACCTATTCTCAAATAGGGGAAGCAGTTCCGGCCATAATTCCTTAAATGTGCGCTCTTGCGATGTCTTTTCCGGCGTTATACCATGCACCAGGATATTCCTGTCGTCATATGCATTATCCGGCGGTTGGATTAAATAGCAGCGCTCCTGAACAATCTGATTGTCATCCACCTGGACTATGCCGATCTGACAAGCCATTCTTGAAGCCGTTGCGGTTTCAAAGTCTATGGCGGTGTAATTGTCGGGAAATTTGGTATCAATGCTTACTACATAATTGTCCTCATTTTTCTGGCTTTCTTTATGGGGCTTTCTAACAACAGGAGGAAGACTGGAATCCGATTGGGTCTCGGATATCTTGACTCGACCTTTCATTCCGAAGGCCAGCACAAATACGAGAATTATAACCGAAATGATAATGATAACCGTCATAAGAGGCGAGTTTTAGATCTTCTATACATGCAAATTTAACAAATCTCTTTTCCTTGGGCAACTATGATGGCGCTGTTTTCGACATTCTTTTTGCTTGTGCAGGGCATGGGCACAATTACTAACTGACAGATTTATAGGCAGTTGCCACTTAACGCAATGCCACCACCCTTGATTTTTTCGGGGTAGCGGCATTTTGATTATAGTTAACAGCCTGATAATCAGTTGTTTATGCGATGCGGCAATGCCGCCGCCCCTAAAAAATACCCCAGACGGCTTTAAAAGGCCTTCCGGGGTAACTGGAGGGTGAGTGATGGGGCTCGAACCCACGACACTCGGAACCACAATCCGATGCTCTACCAACTGAACTACACTCACCATGTTGGGACTGCAAATGTACGGCTTTTTTCCGGTTTTGCAAAATTTATTTCGTATCTTTGGGGGACAATACTATATACTATGACAAAACGCGAAATCAAGTTCTCCCTGGTTTACAGGGACATGTGGCAAAGTTCCGGAAAATACGTCCCCCGTGTGGACCAGCTTGTAGAGGTTGCACCCGCAATCATTAACATGGGCTGCTTCGACCGTGTGGAAACAAACGGCGGCGCCTTCGAGCAAGTGAATCTGCTTTTTGGCGAGAATCCCAACAATGCAGTACGCGCCTGGACTGCACCGCTTCGCAAGGCTGGCATAGAAACCCATATGCTGGAGCGCGGCTTGAATGCCTTGCGCATGTTCCCCGTACCTTTGGACGTGCGTGAACTCATGTTCAAAGTCAAGAAGGCCCAGGGTACGGACATAGCCCGCAGCTTCTGCGGCCTTAATGACCACCGCAACCTTAAAGGTTCGGTTATCGGCGCAAAAAAAGCAGGCATGATTTCGCAGGTGGCCCTTTCTATCACCCATTCTCCCGTACACACGGTCGCGTACTACATGGACGTGGTTGACAAAGTTGTAGAATACGGGGACGATGAAATATGCCTCAAGGACATGGCAG
>JAGCWB010000098.1 GCA_017962065.1 Bacteroidales bacterium | reverse complement strand
TACCAGCTGTGCGAGCGTTCTCCCATGATGAATCCGCCGCCGAAGACAAAGATTACCGCCGGCTTGGGATGACCCTGAAAAGTGGTCTCGGAGCCCTCCGTGGGCCGGAAAATATCCATGTAAAGGTCACAGGTGTCACGCTTGGCGAACATATATGTCTCCTGAGAGTAGGCCGATAAACCTACTGACACCGCGATGAAAAAAAGTGCAAATTTTTTCATAATCTTTTAGCTTGCGCAATGGTTTGGCGCAAGATGGCCGTACCTTTGCATCAGAAACTTAAAACGACAAAGCCATGCGTAACACAGACTTCAACATCGACGCCCTTGGAAACTACATCTCTTCCAACACCTCTTTCCAGGCTCTCAAGGATATTATCAAAGATCTGGATCTGGAGTTCGAGAATGCCAGCTCTACTATGCTTGCTTAAGTTCAACCACCGTGGATTCCTTGTCCGGGGACAATCCTACGCGAAGTGTCCTGGGTTCGCCGGAGCTGCCTTTTTTGCGGGAGGCAAGTATCCTGTCGGAGATTATGAATTCGGACACCGGGTCTTCCACGTAGCGCATCACGGCGCGCTTTAGCGGACGTGCGCCAAAGGCGGGGTCGTAGCCCGCATCGGCAATAAACCGCTTGGCCGATGGAGTAATCACAAGCTTGTAACCGGCTTCCAGCGCTCTCTGGCGCAGGTCTTTGAGCTCTATGTCAATTATGGCTTCTATGTTTTCCCTGTTAAGGGCATTAAAGTAAACCTGGTCGTCAACCCTGTTGATGAACTCCGGCGGGAAGGCCTTCTTAACGGCTTTTTCTACAACTGAACGCCTGTCTATCTCCACGTTTTTGCCTGCTGTGGCAAAACCAATTCCGCTTCCGTATTCCTCAATTTCCCTGCTTCCAACATTGGAAGTCATTATTACAATGGTATTCTTGAAGTCCACCGTGCGGCCGTTGGAGTCTGTGAGCCTGCCCTCGTCCATCACCTGCAAAAGCAGGTTGAAGATATCCGGGTGTGCTTTTTCAATCTCGTCCAGAAGAACCACGCAGTAGGGCTTGCGGCGCACGCGCTCGGAAAGCTGGCCCCCTTCTTCGTAACCCACGTATCCGGGAGGCGCTCCAATCAGGCGCGAAACGCTGAACTTCTCCATGTACTCGCTCATGTCAATTCGCACAAGATTCTCTTCGCTGTCAAACAGATATTCGGCCAGGGAACGCGCCAGCTGGGTTTTTCCCACACCGGTGGGGCCGAAGAACAGGAAGGTGCCAATGGGCCTGTGAGGGTCCTTGAGCCCGGCCCTGTTGCGCTGTATTGCACGTACCACTTTGTCAACGGCCTCGTCCTGGCCAATCAGACGCTGCTTTAGGCGTTCCCGCATTTTCACCAGGCGATTGCCTTCGCTCTCGGCCACTTTATTCACGGGTATGCCGGTCATCTTTGAAACCACCGAGGCTATGTCTTCGGCCGTAACAGTATTTTCCCCGCTCTTTTTCTTGGCAAGCGAAAGGCGTACCATTGAGCCGGCTTCGTCCAGGGCGTCTATAGCTTTGTCCGGCAGGGACTTGTCCGTTATGTAGCGGTCCGTTAGCTTTACTGCAGCTTCTACGGCTTCGTCCGTGTAATTGATCCCATGGAATTCCTCGTACTTGGGTTGCAGGTGCTTAAGGATTTCTATGGATTCGGCCACTCCTGTTGGCTCTACGACTATCTTTTGGAAGCGGCGGTCCAGGGCGCCGTCCTTTTCCACTATCTTGGTAAATTCGTCCAGCGTGGTTGCGCCTATGCACTGGAATTCTCCACGCGCAAGGGCGGGCTTTAACATGTTCGCTGCGTCCAGACTGCCAGAAGCTCCGCCTGCGCCAACTATGGTATGGAACTCGTCGATGAAAAGGATAATGTCCGGATTCTCAGACGCTTCCTGAATTATACTCTTAAGGCGCTTCTCAAAATCGCCGCGGTATTTTGTGCCGGCAACCACCGATGCAATGTCCAACGAAAGAATACGTTTTTTGGCAAGGGCGGCCGATATGTCGCCGGTGGCGATTTTCTGCGCTATACCCTCTACTATGGCCGATTTTCCTACGCCAGGCTCTCCTATGAGCATGGGATTGTTCTTCTTTCGTCGGCCTAGAATCTCAATCACGCGAGCAATCTCCACGTCCCTGCCCACTACCGGATCCAGCTTGCCTTCGCGGGCGGCGCGGGTAAGGTCGTATGCAAACTCTTCTATATCAAGCTTCTTAGGCTCGGCCGGCTCTTCTTCCGGCCCCTGGGAAGGCTGTTTGTCTTCCTCTTCCTGCGGCTGACGGGGCCGGAGCAGCCCCTCGTCCTCCATGTAGGAGAGTAATCGGCCATAATCTATGCCGTGAGTGCGCAAATAAACCTGGCCGTAGCTTTCCGTGGTGCGGCAAAGCGCCAGCAGAAGGTGCTGGGGTGCGGCTGCCGGACTTTTAAGCCTGCCCGCTTCCATGATGGTGATGCTGAGCACGTTCTGCGCCTGACGCGAGAAATTGATATGCTCCAGCTGCTCGTAGGGGATGGTCTCGTTGGTGAAGATGCGCTGGTCGATGAAGGTTTTAAGGTCGGCCGGTTCTATGCCCAGATTCTGCAGGGCCTTGAAGGCTTCGTTTTCCTCGTGACGGATTATGCCCAGGAAAAGATGATCCGGGCCAATGCCGTAACTGCCTGTGCGCATGGCTTCTTCGCGCGCATATTTAATGACCTGGTTAAGGTCGTCTGTAATCTTTAATTGCATAACTACAAAAGTAGTGAATTTCCATTGAATTGTCAAAAGGCCGCGGGCACTATTTTTGCAGTAAAAAGGGCCGATATGAAAAAACTACTTACACTTGCACTGCTCCTTTGCGGCATAGCTGCCGGAGCGCAGAATCTTGAAGGAACGTTCACCCAGGCCAAGACAATCAAGGCTTCGGGCAAGGTAATAAAAAGCGAAGGAACAATTTCCTACACAGCCCCGGATCAGCTTGCAATGCTGTATACAAAGCCGGAAGGCGACTATTTCATAATTGACGGTCCTGTTGTTCGCATGGACATGAGGGGAGTAACGGCCGATGTAAATACGGACACCAACAAAACCGTTAAAGCACAGCGCAACGCAATTATCTACGGAATTGCCGGTAATTATGAGCAGATTGCCAAGGAAATGGATGCCGATTGCACCGTGTCAGCCGGCAAAAACGGTGGAAAGCACGTCGTTATAAAGGTGCGCAAAACCCTTCCCAAGGGCTATTCGGGCATGATTTTGGACTACAAGAAAAACGGCCAGATAAGCAGTATGGTCCTGGAAGAATTCGGAGGGATATCAACCGAATACGTGCTCACGGTAAAATAAAAAAAGCGCCCGGTCAAAAAAGCCGGGCGTTTTCGATTAATATCTGTTAAGAGGCCTGCCGGTTGTCATCATCTGAACCTGGCGCCTAACCTCGTCAAGAACAAGTTTGTGGGCTATTCTTTCTGCCAATTGAGTCTCTGTGGGCTCTTTGGCGGCCAGGGCCTCGGCGTGTTTGTTGGCCGATGCAAGCACGGTGTCAATGAGGTCCACGATTGTTAGCATATCCTTTTCCTCGAACCCGCGGGAAGTGATGGCGGGAGTGCCAACGCGGAGGCCGGAGGTTGCGAATGCGCTGCGGGAGTCGAAGGGAACCATGTTCTTGTTTACGGTGATATCGGCCCTTACAAGCTCTTTTTCCGCCACTCTGCCGGTGAGATCCGGGAATTTGGTGCGGAGGTCGATTAACATAAGGTGGTTGTCCGTACCGCCGGAGATAATCTTGTAGCCGCGGTCGATGAATGCCTTGCACATTGCGGCGGCGTTTTTAATTACCTGTTGCTGATATTCCTTGTACTCCGGCTGTGCCGCCTCCCAGAAGGCGACGGCCTTGGCTGCAATCACATGCTCCAGAGGACCGCCCTGAATGCCGGGGAAGACGCTGGAGTTGAGGATGGCGCTCATCATCTTAACATCTCCCTTAGGAGTGGTGATGCCCCATGGATTAGGGAAGTCCTTGCCCATAAGGATAATGCCTCCGCGGGGACCGCGAAGGGTCTTGTGGGTTGTGGAAGTAACTATGTGAGCGTACTTTACGGGGTTCTTCAGAAGTCCTGCTGCAATTAGGCCGGCGGTGTGGGCCATGTCTATCCAAAGGATGGCGCCAACTTTATCGGCAATGGCACGCATTCTTTCATAGTCCCATTCGCGGGAATAGGCCGATGCTCCGCCGATAATGAGCTTGGGCTTGCATTCCAGGGCCTTGCGCTCCATGTCGTCGTAATCTACGCGGCCGGTTTCCGGGTTAAGGCCGTATGCTACCGGATGGTAAAGGAGACCGGAAGCATTTACGGGTGAACCATGGGTAAGGTGGCCGCCCATGGACAGGTCCAGGCCCATGAAAGTATCGCCTGGCTTGAGGATGGCCATGGTCACGGCCATGTTGGCCTGTGCGCCGGAGTGGGGCTGCACGTTTGCATATTCGGCATCGTACAGGGCGCAAAGGCGGTCGATTGCCAGCTGCTCTATCTGGTCCACGACTTCGCAGCCGCCGTAATAGCGCTTGCCGGGATAGCCTTCCGCATATTTATTTGTGCAAATGCTGCCCATTGCAGCCAGCACCTGGTCCGATACATAGTTTTCCGATGCAATCAGCTCCAGACCGGTTGACTGACGCTCGTGTTCTCTCTTGATTAAGTCAAAAACTTGGGTGTCGCGTTTCATATATGTGGTTATACTTGGTATCTATCCTACAAATTTAATGGAAAAGCTTTACCTTTGCAATATGGAAGACAGAAAATTGCTCAATATCGAACTTGGCCGCATATCGGCCGATGAGTACCGCCGCCGTCCGGAGAGCGGAATAGTGGTGGTGCTGGACAACATCCGCAGCTCCCACAACGTGGGAAGCGCCTTCCGCACATCGGATGCCTTTGGCGTAGATAAAATCTATTTGGGCGGCATCTGTCCAGTCCCACCGTCACCAGAACTGCACAAAGTAGCCCTGGGCGCCGAAGAAGTTGTCCCTTTTGAGCATGTGGCCGATGTTGTGGACCTGGTCCATCGCCTCCGTGAAGAAGGCTACACCGTCATTGCCGTTGAACAGACGGTCAATTCCGTAAAACTTGACGAGTTCCGTCCGGAAGGAGGCACAGATTCTGCCGGACATCGGCCTTTTTCTCGTCCGGCAGAATCTGTGCTCCTTCCGAAGGCAAAGTACGCCCTGATTTTCGGAAACGAAGTAAGCGGCGTACAACAGGAAGTTGTAAACGCCACTCACTTTGCTTTGGAAATCCCTCAAAGGGGCACCAAACACTCGCTCAACGTATCTGTGAGCATTGGAGTGGTGCTCTGGGGCTTAGTCCAGGCTGTGAATCGCTAGGCCGCTGCGGAGCTTGGGCTCGAACCAGGTGGTCTTGGGAGGCATGATGTTGCCGGTGTCGGCAATGCGGATCAGCTGGTCCATGGAAACCGGGTAGAGAGCGAAAGCAACCTTCATTTCACCGGAATCTACGCGGCGGGCCAGTTCTCCAAGGCCGCGGATGCCGCCCACGAAGTCAATACGCTTGTCTGTGCGCAGGTCCTTGATTCCCAGAATCTTGTCCAGTACCAGGTTGCTCAGGATGGTTACGTCCAGAACGCCGATGGGGTCGT
>JAGCWB010000097.1 GCA_017962065.1 Bacteroidales bacterium | reverse complement strand
GGCCCCATAGCTCAGCGGTTAGAGCAGCGGACTCATAATCCGTGGGTCGCAGGTTCAAATCCTGCTGGGGCCACGAAATTGCGCTATCGCACAGGGCCAACGCTTCGCAACTTCGCCTAACGTTACCCCCACCCTAAATCCCTCCCCTCGGGGGAGGGACTTGTTTATTGGTTGCGGTGGATGGTTCTTCCTACACGCTGGCGGTTAACTTGCTGATACTCAGTACTTTCCTATATAATCCTCGTTCAAAAATCGAACGAGGATTATGCGGTAACGCGCTGGTAATCAGACACTTAGCCGCCAGCGGTTGTGGGGTAAAACGGCTCTGAGGGTCCAGTGGCGGGACCTTCGGGTGCACTTTTGAGACAATTTCAGTTCTGAGGGTACAGACGATGGACCTTCGGAGTAGGTAGGGGAGGAAATTTTGCAGAAGTGGGGGAAAAATTGTAACTTGGCGTTTCAATAAGAGATAGGTAAGTTATGATTAGTCACATTCTAACAGCACTGCTTTCTGTAATTCTTTTACAGGTGGGGCCTTCGGTTTTTTGGAAGGCGGCTGTCGATCATATAGATAAGGACCAATATCAGTTGGTTGTTACTGGCCAGGTGGCGCGGGACTATTACGTGCATCCCATGGAGGATCCGTATGCCGGAACCATCCTTGAGGTAGAAGAGGGGGAGGGAATAAGCCTCTCAGGCGCTCCTGTAGAGGAATTCACGCACTCCGAGTACAAGGGGGAAACCGTTGTCACAGGCAAATACATTCTCCGTCAGGACTTGAAACTTACTGGCTCGGGAACATTAAATGTAAAAGGAGTGGTGACCTGGAGCGCTTGCAGCGGAGATTTCTGCCAGATGCCGGAGGACTATGAGTTCGAAGTACCGGTGGAGCTATCGGCCCAGTCAAAGGCTAAAAAGGAAATTCCCGGCAACCTATGGTCCCTTATCCTTGAAGCTATTCTCTGGGGCTTCCTGATGCTGTTTACGCCGTGCGTGTTCCCTATGGTGCCCATGACGGTGTCGTTCTTCCTCAAACAGAGCGAAAATCCGGCCCAGGGGCGCTTTAATGCGGCAATGTATGGCCTGTTCATAGTGCTGCTTTATACCGTGCCGATATCCATCATCATCGGCCTCACCTGGGCCCTTGGAGGAGAAACGGTAACGGCCGATATCTTCAACTGGCTGGCTACGCACTGGCTCCCGAACATCCTGTTCTTCGGGATTTTCATGGTGTTTGCGGCATCTTTCTTCGGCGCCTTCGAGATTACCCTTCCTTCCAGCTGGACCACCAAGGCCGATGAAAAAAGCGGCAAAGGCGGCCTTCTGGGCGTGTTCTTCCTGGCGCTGACGCTGGTGCTGGTAAGCTTCAGCTGCACCGGACCCATCGTAGGTACCGTACTGATCAAGAGCACCCAGGGCGAATTCTGGACGCCGATGGTAACTATGCTGGCCTTCAGCATTGCTTTTGCCCTGCCGTTTGCCCTGCTGGCCTTCTTCCCGTCGGTGCTTAAGAAACTGCCCAAGAGCGGCGGCTGGCTGAACAGCGTAAAGGTGGTTCTGGGTTTCATAGAAATTGCCCTTGGCCTCAAGTTCCTGAGCGTGGCCGATCAGACTTACCACTGGCATATCCTTGACCGTGAGGTGTATCTGGCCATCTGGATAGTGTGCTTCACCCTGCTTGGTATCTACCTTCTGGGCAAAATCCGCTTCAAGCATGACAGCCCGCTGGAATACCTGAGCGTGGGCCGATTAGCACTGGTTATCATAGACTTCGCCTTTGTGGTGTACATGATTCCCGGCATGTGGGGAGCGCCCCTCAAGGCCTTAAGCGGCTACCTGCCGCCGCTGGAGACGCAGGACTTTGTGTTGGGATCCCCGAGCAGGTCGGGGATGACGGGGGCTGCGCCTGACGGACAGGCCTCAAACACTGTCATTCTGAGCGAAGCGAAGAATCTCCTCAACATGCCTCACGGCCTTGTGGCCTACGATAACCTGGAAGACGGCCTGGCTGCGGCTGCAGCCACCGGCAAGAAGGTGTTCGTGGACATCACCGGTCACGGCTGCGTTAACTGCCGTGAGATGGAAGCCCGCGTGTGGAGCGATCCGGCCGTGCTGCAGCGCCTGCAGAACAACTTTGTGATGGTGGCCCTTTATATGGACGACAAAGTGAAGCTGCCGGAAGAAAAATGGGTTACAACGGAAAGCGGCAAGGTGCTCAAAGACGTGGGCCGCGTGAATTCCCACATTGCCCAAACCCGCTTTGGCGTTAACGCTCAGCCCAATTACGTAATTCTGGATACCGACGGCACGCAGCTTGCCGGCCCCCGTGGCTATAATCTGGATGTCGATGCTTTTGTGAAGTTCCTTGACCTATGACAAACGAGGAGATAATTGCCCTTATCAAGCGTGAGGTAAAGCCCGCCCTGGGCTGTACCGAGCCCATCGCTGTAGCACTTGCAGTAGCCAAGGCGGTGGAAATCATAAGTGAAAACTGTTCATGCTGCAAAGACTGGCGTCTAAAGGCCGATTTCAGCCTTGACGTTTCGGTAAGCGGCAATATCCTCAAAAACGGCATGGGTGTGGGTATTCCCGGCACCGGCATGGTGGGCCTGCCCGTAGCGGCGGCCCTGGGTGCCGTGTGCGGCGAATCGGCCTGTGGCCTTGAGGTCCTCAAAGGACTAACCCCGGAAGCAGTAGAACGCGCAAAAGCCCTTGTCGCTCAAGGTAAAGTGCATATTTCGGTGGCCGATACGGAGCATCTGCTTTACGTAAAGGCCACCGTTACGCTTGCCGGCGGCGCCGTAGCCAGCGCAGAGCTCAATCCCCACGCTTACGCCGTAATCGAAGACGACCACGACCGCATTGTGGAAACCAGCTTTGCCGATAAAATCCTGATGAGCTCGGAATCGGCCGCCGCTGCAAAGGAGAGCACCCCGGAAAAGTACGACCTTGACGTAAAACGCATCTTTGAATTTGCCTGCACGGCACCGTACGAAGACATTTCCTTCATCCTTGGGGACAGGGAACTGAACCTAGCCCTGGCCTGGGAAGGCTTGAACGGCAACTACGGCCTAAGGGTAGGAAAAGCCATCCGGGAGAATCAGGCCGAGGTTTTCGGGGACGACTACATGAGCTTTGCCATGGGCCTTACGGCTGCGGCTTCGGACGCCCGTATGGCCGGCTGCACGCTTCCGGCTATGTCCAATAGCGGTAGCGGCAACCAGGGCATCACCGTTAGCATGCCGGTGATTGCCTATGCGCTCAAATATAAGGTGGACGACGAAAGCCTTGCAAGAGCCCTTATTTTAAGCAATCTGGTGGCCATCCATATCAATCATTATCTTGGTAAGTTAAGTGCCCTGTGCGGCTGTGTGGTGGCTTCTACCGGCAGCGCTTGCGGCATAGTTTACCTGCAGGGCGGAACTTATGAGCAGGTGTGCGCCGCTATCAAGAACATGGCCGGCAACATTACCGGCATGGTATGCGACGGCGCCAAGGTTGGCTGCGCCATGAAAGTGGCATCAGGTGTGTCCTGCGCCGTTCAATCGGCCGTCCTGGCACTCAGGAACACCTGCATCCCGTCCACCGACGGCATCATCGAAGACGACGTTGAAAAAACCATCCGCAACATTGGAACCATAGGATCGGCCGGAATGAAAGCCACCGACCGTATGATACTGGATATAATGCTTTGTAAATAACCGATTATGAAAAAGTTACTCTTCTGGAGTCTGCTTCTGCTCTTGCAGTTCAGTGCACTTGCTCAACAGACCTTTGAACCGTATATGCCGGAAGACCAGATGCCGGATGTGGTGAAAGTTCTGCCAGCCCCGCCGGCCGATCCCAGCCCGGACTTCGATTACGACATTCTTCGCTATATGTGGGGAAAGCAGCAGCGCAGGGATTCTCTGCGGCTGGAAATGGCCGTTCGCGATGCCATCTGGGACCTCGATACCACCATCGTAATCCTTGGCGAACACTTCGGCCATAAGATCTCAAAGGAGGAAACTCCGGCTATCTATAATGTGCTAACGCGTGGAGTAACTACCATTGAAGCTATCCGTATTAAGCCCAAGGCTCATCACTTCAGAATCAGACCTTTCGCTTATTTCCAGGAACCGTCCATCTTCCCCCAGGACGACGAATGGCTCTCCCACGAAGGTTCCTATCCATCCGGCCACACCATCCGTGCCTGGGCCTGCGCCCTTCTCATGAGCCAGATTAATCCTGCAACGGCCGAGGCAGTCTTTGCCCGTGCCTGGGAGTCAGGCGAAAGTCGAGTAATCTCCGGCTGCCACTGGCAAAGCGACGTAGATGCCAGCCGTCCTGTTGCCGGCATGGGCTTTGCCCGCCTCCAAACCAACCCCGACTTCCAACGCGACATGGCTCGGGCCCAGGAAGAACTTAGGCGGTTGACAAAAAAGAAGTGTTCTAGATAAGGCCGGCCTCTTTGGCGCGAGAAACAAGTTCAGGACTGTTGGAGACATCGAATTTCTCCAACAGTTTTTTTCTGTACCAGCGTATGGTTTCGCGGCTAAGATTAAGGGCTTCGGCAATCTGGGCTGTGGTATATCCTTTGGACAGAAGGTCAAGGATTTCCTTTTCACGGGCCGTCAGGGCTGGTATGTTGCCTTGGGCTGACGTTTCTGCAGGTGCCGGTGGATTCTCCACCTCTTCCGCCCGCTTTTTCCTCCGGCCTATCAGTATGCCGATAACAACCAGTATAATGGTCGTGAGTGCGCCCGCCAGGCGGCCCAGCTGCCTTTTTTGGCGCGAGAGCACCTCCTGCATATAATCAAGATTTTCCGTGCGGAAGTTAGGGGCATAGTCCGGATGGGCGGCGTAGTAGGCATCGGCCTTTCTTAAATAAGGAAGGGATTTCCAGGTTTTGCCCTGTTCCATGTACAGGCGGCCGTACCCTTTCCATACGTCCACTATCATCAGCGAATCGCCGGAAGCCTGGGCAAAGGCCATGGCTTTGTCGTACTCTTTTTCGGCCTTGCGTAAATCGCCTTCGTCTATCCAGGTCTCGCCCATATTGTAGTGCAGGACGCTGTTGCTCTCGTTCCATCCGTACTTTTCGAAGATCTCTCCAGCCTTTTCGTAGTATTCCATTGCCTGGGGGATGGAATCCATCATATTATATAGGTTGCCGATAGAGCCGTACAGGGCCGAGTAATAGTCGTCAATCATTCTCTGCGTGTAGCCGGCAGTGTCTGTTGGCGAAGTTGCTCCGGCGGCCATTGCATCCGTCGCCGCGAGCGAGGCCATATAATAAACCCTTGCGCTGTCGTATTGCTCCCGGCCGTAGAAAATTTGGCCGATATAACGGTATGCGTCGGCATCGGCCGCATGCCATTTGCGCGGATGGCTAATGGAAAGGGCTTTGCGGGCGTAGAAGACGCATTTATCGCCGTTCATTACATTATAGCCCAGCATTAGAGTTCTGCAGGCGTTGTTAAGGGCAACCAGTTCCTGGTCTGATGCTTTGTCAATGGCGTCCGGAGTCCAGCGTGCCACCTCTCTTTCCAGCGAGTCCAGATTGTGGCCACGATGGTCGTTGTAGGCGCTGGCCCGGGGGATGAGCAGGGTTAGAATAAGTAATAGCAGCAACAAGCGTTTCATAAAACAAATTTAGCTAAAAAGATGGAATCTACCCCCTTTGGCGGCCTTTGGAGGTCTATTTCCCCCCTTTAGGGTGGTGCTTTTTTTCAGATGAAATCCGAAATTTGTGTCTAATAACACCGAAAACAAAACCAAACTGATATGAAAAGACTATTGCTTTCTATTTCCGTGCTCGCTATGGTTTGCGGGACGGCCCATGCCCAGAGTTTCCTGGATAAGATAAAAGACCGCGCCAAGGATGCCGCGGAGCAAAACATCGGCAACAAGGTGGAAAAAGGTGTGAATGATCTTCTGGACGGCAAAGTGGGAAAGAAGGACAAGAATAATAAGGCCTGGACCTGCGATGAATGCGGCAAGACAGGAAACTCCGGCCAGTTCTGCGAAGACTGCGGCGCCAAAATGCCGGGTGGCGAACCCGCTCCTGCCGCTAAGCCTGCTCCAAAAAAGCAGGTGGAAAGCGCCTATGCGAAGAGCGACTTTGTGCCGGGAGACGAAATATTCTTTGACGACCCTGTAGAAGGGGAACGCCTTGGAGAGTTTCCAAGTCATTGGGATTTTCTTGGTGGAGAGGAGTGCGAAATTATGACCATAGACGGTAAGCAGGCCATTAAGCTCTCCGGCTGGTTCTCGGATATCGCTCCGTTGATGAAGGAGGAGAACTATCTGCCCGAGGAATTCACCGTAGAATTCGATGTTTGGTCAAATCCCACTGGCGGATCCAGCAACAACGATCATATAGATCTTGTGTTACGTTCAGATGAATACTCCGACTATTGTGTTTTTGTGGCCCTCAATCCGGCGTTTAATGAATTATCCCAGACGGATGGGCCTACTACCTTAGATTATTCCTTTTATTCTCCGGGCGTAGACATTAGGAATGGAACCACTCCTGGAGATAATGTTCAGAAGTTAATAGAACCCGACAGCTGGCTCCACGTCGCAGCGTCTTTCAACAAACGCGCCTTCAAATACTATGTGAACGGTGTAAGGATGGTGAATCTGCCCAACGTAGCGCGACCTACCCGTATGCTACTCCGTTCCGTCTCCAACTGTGACGAGAAAGACCGCTTCTTCATCAAGAATGTACGCCTGGCCAAGGGCGCCGTGCCACTTTATGACCGCCTGGCCTCCGAGGGCAAAATTGTAACCTACGCCATCACCTTCGAGACTGGCAAGGCCGATCTTAAACCCGAATCGATGGTGGAAATCAACCGCATCGCAAAGCTGATGCAGGAGAATCCCGGCCTTGAATTCGAGGTCCAGGGCCACTGCGACGCCACCGGCAGCGACAAAGTTAACGACCCGCTTTCCCAGAAACGCGCCGAAGCCATTGTGGCCGCTCTGGTAGAGCAGGGCATTGCCGAATCCCGCCTCACTCAAGTTGGCAAGGGCTCTCACGAACCCATAGCCTCCAACAGCACCGACGAAGGCCGTGCCAAGAACCGCAGAGTTGAATTTGTAAAAAAATAGGCTATGAAAAAATTGTTTGTTGCCTTTGCGGCGCTTTCGCTGCTTTGCGCTCCGGCGCAGGCTCAGGGATTCCTGAACAAATTGAAAGAAAAAGCCGAACAGGCCGTTGGCGGCAATATCGGCGAAGCCCTGGGCGTGCCTACGGAAAGCAACCGGAGCACGTCCATGATGGACGGTTCCGACACTCCCGCTGCCGTTACCGGTGAGCAGGCGCTTCCCGCCAAGCGTGCCAGTACTTTTGGCTGGGACGGTCCCGTCACCCCCTCATCGGCCAAATTCCCCATCCCGCTGATGAACGAATTCCCGGCGGTGCCTTCGGCTTCAGAACTGGCCCATCCTACGGAAGAGGCCCAGATTGCCTACTACAAAGCTATCAAGGCCGTTACACTGCGGGCCGAGGAATTGAACGAAGACACCACCTGCGAGGATCAGCAGACCCTTCTGTATAGGGAAAAGAGCAACAAGATGCTGTCCGACCTGTTTGGCCTAACCCCGGCCGAGATAGAGGAATTGCAGGACGAAAACCTGCCGGAAGCCGAGAAGCAGCGTCTGGAGGAGAAGATGCAGAAAGCCTTGCTGGGAGATATGAATGTGGACGACCTGGAGAAACAGGCTGCGCAGTATCAGGGTATGTCGGAAGACGAGATTATGGCGATGACTGCAAGCAACAGTTTATCGGCTCTGGATGCCGTCTATGACCGAAATGCCGCCGACATCAAGAAGTACTGCGGTGTTTCGGCCGCCGAATTCAAGAGCGCTTCCCGTGCCCAGATGAACGCTGCCAATCCCGACAAAGAATGTCCCGAGATGGCGGCCCTGAACAAGAAGATCAAAGCTTATCAGCAAGCCGAATCGGCCAAGAACCCTTCTTTCAAGAAGGAGGCCGATGCCTTTGAGAATCGCATCCAAAAAGAGACTAGGGAAGCAGCTATGAGCTCCAGCGGCATTGGCTCTATGGGCGGCGGAATGGGCAATCTGATGCAGGCGATGGATAAGGCCAAACCCATTATGGAAATGGAGCAGAAGCTGAGCGCCTATTTCATGGAGACCCAGAAACTGCTTGCTGTACCGGACGGACAGGTCGATGCCAAATTCTCGACCGCCGACCGCAAGAAGTTGCTGGACATTAAAGAGAAGATTTATGCTACCGACGATCCTTCCGTATATAATCCCCTCTATTTACAGGCGCTGGAGCTCATTAAGACCTACAGGGAACGTGCCGCCAAGGTATGGGCAGCCGATGTCCAGAAGCGTTTCAACCAGATGAAGGAGAATATGTCGGCCCTCATCAAGCTCAACCGCCAGGCGGTGGCCGATGAACTCATTCCCGAATGCGCACTGTGGCGTATGCCGCTGAATGCCGTGATATCGGCCGGCGACATCCTGGCCGAAGCATACAGCGAATTTCCGTCCAACTACCCGCCTATGTACAATGAAGATGTAATCCGTGAACTGAACCTGGCCAAGGTGCCGGGCGGCGAAGGAATGGCCTGGTTCCCGGAATTTTCAGTGTTTGGATCCTCTCATTTTGACGACATTGCTGCCGGCAAGTACATCTTTGCTTCCAACTCGGTGGGAGAGGTTTATCAGTTCAGCGGAGGTTCCTGGACCAAGTTGTCCGACGAGCGCATCAAGGAACTGAGCGAAATGAAGAAAGGCGCCGCTGCGGCCGGTGGTACCTGGACTTCCCGGGACGGCCAGCGTACCGTAACCTTCAACGGCGAAGGCGGCTACATTGCCCTGCCGGAGGGTGACGAAATCTTCCAGCCGCATGCCTGGAAGGCCTTCTCCGACAAAATCCAATGGATCAACGCCATCACCACCGAGGACGGCAAATACAGGCTTATCCTTTGTACCTACAAGTTTTAATATTAGTTTGGACCATACTGACAGCGCCCTCGTCCGGGGGCGCTGCCTGGTATGATGTCTGGCGTTCCTTCGACGTGGACCCTCTCATTGCCGAAGCGGTAGTATGGCCGGAAATGGAACGCTACTCCCGCTTGCAGGATGCAATGGAAACTGCTGCCAATTATGGCACTTACATCACCACCGGCGGCGGACCGGACTTTTCTATCGGCATATTCCAGATGAAACCATCCTTTGTGGAGGCTATGGAAAAAGCCTGGATGCGCAGTGGCCTGGCCAGGAAATATGAACTGTGGTTTGACACCGACGATACCGTAACGGCCCGCCGTATCCGCATCTCACGCCTTCAGAAAGAGGAGTGGCAAGTTATCTATGTGGGTGTATTCCTGCGCCTGCTATACGCTACATACGGCTCCAATAATAAAAAGGGAGAACACACGCAGGAAGGCCTGGAAACGCTACCTGTGTACGACCAGGTGCGCCTGGCCGCTACGGCTTACAACCGCGGCGTCGTCTGGGCCGCTCCCGGTTACGGAGACCTATCGGCCCTTTGCGAACACGCCGATGAGAAGCATTTCCATTATGCCCTAATCCCCTCCAAACACACCCGCCGTTACTGCTACGCCACCCTGGCGCTAAACCACTATAAAAAGATTGCCAGATAGATATTTGTATTCCTCTACGTTATTTATCTGATTCAAATGCCAGGGCGGCTACGGCTTCCTGCATGCGGGCGGTTTGTGTTTTGAGCCATTCGGCCGATGCGCCTTCGGCGGGGAGGGGATCCAGTTGGACGGGATCTCCGATAGCCAGCCTGTAGCGGTGCGGGAAGTGCCAGAAGGCGTTGTAAACGGGAACTACGCGGGCACCGCTGCGGGCGGCCAGTAACGCAGCTCCGTTGTGGAAAGGCTGCAGACCCTTGCCGCTTTTGTTGCGCCTTCCTTCAGGGAAGATAATAACACTCTCTCCTTTTCCAAGCGCTACCAGCGAGTCTTCTATCCACTGTTTGGACACGTTGCGGCGGTCCAGCGGGATGCACTGGGCATGTTTGTAAAAGGACTGTGTGAACTTGTTCTTATCGTAATAATCCTTGGCCACCAGCGCGCGAATCATCCTTCTGAAGTAAACCACCATCAGGATTACGGGGTCCATCAGGCCCACGTGGCGGCACACGAAGATGGTAGGCTGATCCAGTTTGGGCCTGGGCCTCATAAGTTTTGGCCTCTGGACGATTTGGACCATGCAGTAGCAGAAATAGCGCAGGAGACGATCGGCAAAACTTAGTTTCGCCGCTTTCACGGAACCTTTCATGCTATTTTACGATGATGTTAATCTGCTCTCCCGTGAGTTCCATAGTTAGCGGCAGGGTGCCGGGAAGCTCGCCGTCAACTTCTACTATATCGGCCACATCACCCAGTGGATTAACTGTCATTTTTTTGAACTTCTTTGTAATCATGCCGGGCTGTACTGCAAGGTCGCCGGACAGGCAGTGCATCATTAGCATCATACCTTTAATGTGGCTCACGCCGGGCATTATTGTGACATCCAGCATGCCGTCGTCCCACTTTGTGTCCTGTGCGGTTTGAATCAGGCCGTTGCCGCGATAAGTGCCGTTGCCCAGCGTAGCGGTGAACAGCGGGCCTTTATACACTACTTCCCCGTCGCAGGTGATTTCTACGGGATTGCGTTTGCGGGAAAAGGTGGAATATGGAGCCACCAATGTGTATAGGAAACCACCTTTTCGGCCTTTTTCCTTTAGCTTATTGGTGTTGTAGCAAATGGCAGCGTCGGTGCCTATGCCGCCGATATTTGCCATGCAGAATACGCCCTGGGGCATGGTCAGGCGAACTACGTCTTCCTTGCCTGTATTGCCTTTGATAATGGCCTGCACTGCTTCTTTGATATTCTGCGACAGTCCGGCGCTGCGAATCCAGTCATTGCCGGTTCCGGCGGGGATGGCAGCCAGTGTAAAATCGGCCAGACTCACCTTGTTTGCGTCGGCATAACGTAAAAGGCCGGTCATCACTTCGTGAATAGTGCCGTCGCCGCCTACCATAATCATTTTACGGTAACCCTGCGCTGCACCCTCTTGAGCCAGATCTATGGCATGACCGGGCTTATCCGTGGTTTTTACATCCACTTCCAGGCCACATCCTTCCAGCGTTTTCTTACATCTTTTCCATACGTCTTGTTCAGATGCCGATTTAGAGGCATTGTTGGCAATCATGAGCCATTTTTCCATATTCAGTTTAGGTTTTAGTATTAGTCAATGTTAAAATATCAATTCTTGGGAAGCCGCCCAGACGGAACGCAAATGCGCTGCCCAGTCCTTTTGAAACATACAGGATTTGTTCCCCGGACGTGTATATTCCGCCGTTCTCGTGCAACTTCCAGTGGGAAGGATGCGGCCCAGCCAGTTTATACTTGAGGCCATGGGTATGACCGGACAGGGTGAGGGGGATGTCGGTTTCCGGCACCACCTGGGCCCTCCAGTGAGAAGGGTCGTGGGACATGAGGATGGTAAAAGTGCCGTCCGGAATGCCTTCGATGGCTTTTTTTAGGTTTCCACCCATCTTTTGGAAGTAAGGGCTGGTAGAGATATTTCCCACACCGGCCAGGGCTATTTCCTGATTTTCTTTGGTAAGAATGACGTGCTGGTCCAGCAGCACATGCCATCCCAGTTCCTGTTCAAACGCCAGCAGCCTGTCTGTATCTTTTTGCCGCTCTTCTTCGTTGAAGCATCCGTGCAACAGATAGTCGTGATTGCCCCTGATGGCAAATATGCCCATAGGAGCCTTTAGCCTGGCAAGCTGCTCACGGTAAGGAATAGCTTCGTCCGATGCAAAATTCACCAGGTCGCCGGTAAAAAGGATAATATCCGGATGTCGCTCCAGCGCTTTGTCAATGACTTTCTGAACATATTTTGCCTTGCGACCGAAAGACCCAAGGTGAAGGTCTGAGAGCTGACACACTTTAAGCCCGTTAAAGGCCGATGGAAGATTCCGGAAATACAAAGTTTCCGTATCCACCTTCAGATGCCGGGAAGAGTAAAAAATGAGTATGGCAAAAAACAGTGCTACAGCTACGCCCATCACGATACCTACTGTCCCCAACGGGGAAAGCAGCATGTAGATGAATTTAGGCAGCTCAAAAATGAAGATAAGGTAGGAAAATACTCTTAAAGCGTCAGTATAATATTTTCCCAGGCCGATAAACACCAGGCTAATAAGCGCCGCCAGCGTAGGAAACATCAGAACGCCTTTCCAAACCGGCATCAACCCCGTTCCCATCACAATGTACAGGTCTGGCAAGACCCCGAACAACAGGAAGAAGATAACGTAGGTTGAAAACTTCATGCGGTTTGGTTTAATTTACAAAGATATATAAATGTTTTTATATAACTTCGATAACGCAGGTTGGAATATCGCAGATTATTCGATAAATTTGTACTGTATATTAAACTATGGATATTCTTACCTCATTTGTACGAATTCTGTTGAGTTACCGCGTGCGGGCGATTGCCCGATACTCCACCAAAGCCGAAGCCATCCAGAAAATATATGGACCAGCTGCTGTCGCTGAACGAAACTACTTTATAGTCAAGTTGACAACTATTTTAAAGCGGACGGTGAGCGGGGTGAATGTTCCATCCACCTCCGAGGCATTGACTATCACTGTACGGATTTCTTCGGTCTGGTATTTATCGCCGGTCTTCGGGGTAGTATAAAGAATCAGCTCTCCCTCTTCCGGCTTTTTGTTGTCGAAGGGTTCGTATGCCAGGCCGTCGATGGTCTTCTGCTGCCCATCCAGCTCTTTTTGCTGTTCTGTCAGCTCTTTTTTCTGTGCCTCCAGCTCCTGTTTCCAGGAAAGGTCGTCATTTACGCAGGCTGTCGGCAACAACAGGCAGCTTGCCATAAAAAATAGGATACTGTTTTCATATTGTATATGTATAAAGATACTACAGAAAACGCAAAATTTTATAAAAAGATTTGGAAATATGAAGGCGGCTCCTTAGCGGTCTTCTCCCGGAAGACGCCCGAAGAGCTCCTTGTAGCACTTGGAGAAGTAGGACGGCGTACCAAACCCGACGGCGTATGCTGTTTCCGCCACGGTTTTGTCTGTGGTCTTGAGCAGCTGTTCCGCCGCTTTCAGGCGGGTAATGCGTACCAGTTCGACGGGGGAGTAGCCGGTAAGGGCTTTCACCTTCCTGTATAATTGTACGCGCGAGAGTCCCAACTCGGAGCCAAGTTGCTCCACGCTTAGGTTTTCGTCGCTCAGGTGCTCGCGGACCAGCGCGCGGAAGCGGGACAGGAAGTCATTTTCCTGAGGCCTGGAGGCGCTTTCGCCGGTTTCCAGGTAATGTTCCTTGAGCAGGATGCGGCTTTTGAGCAGATTGCCGATACGCGCAAGCAGGACCCTTTCGCTGAAGGGTTTGGAAATGTAGGCATCGGCCCCGGAATCGTAGCCCTCGGCCCGCTGGTCTTCCAGCGATTTGGCGGTGAGAAGGATTACCGGGATGTGGCTGGTGGCAAGCTTCGCTTTCAGTTCCTTGCAAAGCTCCAGGCCGTCCATCACGGGCATCATCACGTCCGATACTACCAGGTCCGGCAGTTCGCGCGTGGCTTTTTCCAGCGCCTCCCGGCCGTCACAGGCTGTCAGGATGCGGTATTCGCCTTCCAGCAGCGTGCCGATGAAGTGGCGAAGGTCTGCGTTGTCGTCCACCACCAGGATGGTGGGACGGTCACTTTCGCTCACCCTGCTGGCGGCTTCCTGTTTGTGGCTGTCCTCGCGGATATAAGTCTGCTCGTAGCGTTCCGTATAGGCCGATGCGTCTTTGCCTTCGCTCACGCTGGCCCCTTTTTGCACCAGCGGAAGGCGCAGGGTAAAGGTTGTGCCCTTGCCCAGAGTGCTTTCCACGCTAACTTTGCCTTTGTGCAGCTCTGCTACGGCTTTAATAAGCGCCAGGCCTATGCCGGTACCGTTACTGGACTCGTTGGCTTTGTAGAATTCCTCGAAGATATGCGGCAGTTTTTCCGGCGGGATGCCCTCTCCGTCATCGGCAACGGATAGGACTGCCGATGCTCCTTCCTGCTTCACGGAAACAGTGATGTGCCCGTCCGGCCGGGTGTGCTTGATGGCGTTGCCCAGGAGGTTGAACAGCACCCGCTCCACAAGGCGCATATCGGCTTCGATGGTAAGGGCCTGGAGGCCTTCGTACGAAAGGCTTTGGGAAGTGCTGCTGAACCCGCTCATCCATTCCCGGACGGCGGAGGGAAGGTCAAAGCGAGAGGCGTTGAGCGGGCGGTTTCCGCTCTCTATCCGCCTGAAATCCAAAATGTTATTCACCAGTTGCTGAAGAACGGTCACATTGCGGCGGGCCATCAGCAGGGTTTGCTGCTGGTCCGGGGACAGCGGGCCTTCCAGCACATGCTCCAGCGGCCCGGCCACCAGGGTGAGGGGTGTGCGGAGATCGTGGCTGACCTGGGTAAAGAAGCGCAGTTTAGCCGCCGTGCTTTCTTCCAGTTTCTGTTGGAGTTCCCGGGTCCGCATGTAGCTCCAATAGGACTGGGCGGCAATCAATACCACCAGGAAGGCAAAGGCAATCACCAGCCACATAATGATGCGCTGGGTGTTGTATTCCATCAGGAAGGTGTCCAGCTTGGCATTGATGCTTTCCACTTTGGCCCGCTGAGTGGCTACTTCCGCCTCCTGCATCTTGAGGATGCGGGCGTTGCGGCTGTCAACCAAGGCGCTTTCCAGCAGGTTTTCCCGCTGGAAGGGTGCTCCACGGAGGATATTCATGGCCAGTTCCATAACCAGGTCACCGCGGGTGGGGTACAGGTAGGAGGCCGTTAGATTGCCGTCTATCACTTCCTGAAGTCCGGCTTCCGGCAGGGCATCTACGCCAAAGAATGCCACGTTTGCCGGGGAACCCAAGGCTTCCCGAGCGCCTTGGGCCATACGGTCGTTCTGGCCAAAGACGGCATCGGCGTGTATGCCGCGGGCCATTACTTCCTCCATGGCCTTGAAACCGCCTTCTTTGAGCCATCCTCCGTACGGCGCCACGGTGAGAGCTATCCCGGGATATTGCTGCAGGGCCTCTGCAATGCCTTTGTGGCGGTCATCGGCAGGGGAGGAACCCTCCAGGCCCGGGATTTCCACCACCACGCCTTTTTTGTCAAGGAAATCGGCGATGTAATGTCCCATTATACGGCCGATTTCCACATTATCGGCTCCAATGAAGGCGGTATATTTGTGAGAGTCAATTTTCCGGTCGAACAGAATGACCGGGATTCCGGCGTCATAAGCTTCTTCTACGGCAGGCGTAATGGTGTGCGACTGGTTGGGCGAAATGATGAGCAGGTCCACCCCTTCCGAGACAAAGCGCCGGATCTGGGCCATCTGCTTCCGGCTGTCGTCATCGGCCGATGAAAAACGGAGCGTTACCCTGTCTGTACGGGCCGCGAGGGATAGCTCGTCGTTAAGTTTACTGCGCCAAATATCGTCGCTGCACTGTGATACGCCTATAACCAGAGACTTCTTCCCACCGGAGCAACCGCTGAGAAGAAGTACAACTGATATGAGTAGGAGAAGTTTTCTTATCATTTACTTTATATTATCCGGAACAATGGGCATGGCACCGCTCTGGGTGCACACGAAGGCCGATACCTTGACGGCGGTCTCGTGAGACTGAGTGACGGTTTTCCCTGTGAGCAGGGAGCCTACGAACGCACCTGTGAAGGAGTCGCCGGCTCCAACGGTATCTGCCACCTGCACCTTGGGGGTGTCCAGGAACGACATGCCGCCTTCGTAGAAGACATAGCTGCCGTTCACGCCGCAGGTGAGGATGAGCATTTTAAGGTCGTATTCCTTAATCAGGTAACGGCATTTCTCTTCCAGGGCCAGGCCGGGCAGATTGAACAGGCGGGCCATAACCACAAGCTCTTCGTCGTTGATTTTCAGGATGTCACAACGGCGGAAAGAGGCTTCCAGCACTTCCTTGCTATAGAAGTCCTGGCGCAGGTTGATGTCAAACACCTTGAGGCAATCTTTAGGTACGGCATCCAGGAAAAGGCCGATGCTCTCACGCGAGACGGGACTGCGCTGGGCCAGGGAGCCGAAGCACACGGCCTGGCACTGTCCGGCCAGTATCGCAAGTTCCTTGGTGTACGGGATGTTGTCCCAGGCTACGCCGGTTTTAATCTCGTACTGAGGAACCCCGCGGCTGTCCAGGCTTACCTGCACGGTGCCGGTGGGGTATTCCACTCGGTCCAGGTGGTAAGGCAGATGATGCTCTTCCAGGGCTTCCACAATTTCCTCGCCCAGTTTGTCCTGGCCAATGGCACTCACGGCAAGACCGTCCAGGCCAAACTGGCTGGCATGGTAGGCAAAGTTGGCGGGTGCGCCACCCAGTTTCTTTCCCTCGGGAAGCATATCCCAAAGCGCTTCCCCAATACCTATAACGAATTTACTCATAATTATTTCCCAACTTTACTCAGATAAGTGAACAGATATATGACACCCACGGCCATGACGGCAATGGCACCTCCCTGGCCAACGGCATCGGAGGCGAAGCCCATCAGGAGCGGGAACACGGTACCGCCGAACAGGCCCATGATCATAAGGCCGCTCACCTCGTTCTGTTTCTCGGGAACGGCCAGCAGGGCCTGCGAGAACACGATGGAGAAGATGTTGGAGTTACCGAAACCTACCAGGGCAATAGCCACGTACAGGACGGCCTTGGTGGTTCCAAAGAACATTCCACACATGGACAGGGCCATAAGGATGACGCTGAAAAGGAAGAACTTCCGATGACTGAACTTGGACAGGATAAACGAGCCGCTCAGGCAGCCGATGGTACGGAAAATAAAGTACAGGCTGGTTGCAAAGCCGGCTTCCGTGAGGGTCATTCCCACGCGTTCCATCAGGAGCTTGGGGGCTGTGGTATTGGTACCCACGTCAATGCCCACGTGGCACATAATGCCAAGGAAACTCAGCAGAACGATAGGTTTACCCAACAGCTTGAAGCAGGCGGCGAAACCGGATGCCTTATCGGCCACCTGCTCCCGCTCGATGGGGGAGAGGGACAGGAAAAGGGCTGCCATAATGCCAATCACGCCATACACCGGGAAAAGCACCCTCCAGCCAAGGCCGAAGGACGGCATGGCGGCGGTAGCGCCCCACATGGCAATGTACGGAGCCATGAAGGATGCAATAGCCTTTACGAACTGGCCAAAAGTCATGGTGCTGGCCAGCTTATCTCCTTTTATGATATTGGTAATAAGCGGGTTCAGCGAGGTTTGCATAAGTGCGTTGCCGATACCCAACAGGGAGAAGGCGGCCAGCATAAGGCCGTAGCTCTCGCCAAAAATGGGAAGAATCAGGGAGATAACCGTCACAACCAGGCTGAGAAGTACGGTGTTTTTGCGGCCGATGCGGTTCATCAGGATGCCCGTGGGAACGGAGAAGATGAGGAACCAGAAGAAGACCAGCGACGGGAAGATATTGGCGGCAGAGTCTGACAGGTTCAGGTCCTGCTGCACATAGTTGGAGGCGATGCCCACGAGGTCCACGAACCCCATGGCGAAGAAGCAGAGCATCACCGGAATCAGTTG
>JAGCWB010000002.1 GCA_017962065.1 Bacteroidales bacterium | reverse complement strand
GCCCCCCGTTCACGGAGATGCATTCGCCGGTGATGTAGGAGGCGTCGGGGGAGGCGAGGAAGGCCACGACGGCGGCGACTTCTTCGGGGCGGCCGAAACGGGCGGCGGGAATGTCTTTTTTAAGGGCGGCTTCGTCCAGTCCTTCCACCATGTCGGTGCGGATGAAACCGGGCGCCACCGCATTTACTGTAACATTTTTACGCGCAACTTCCTGCGCAAGGGCCTTTGTAGCGGCAATCATACCGCCTTTTGCGGCCGAATAATTGGTCTGGCCGGGAAGGCCCTTGATGCCGCTTAGCGAAGCCACGTTCACTATGCGGCCATATCTGTGAATCAGCATGGGCTGAAGCACTTCCCTTGTAACATTGTACCAGCCATTCAGGTTGGTATCCAGCACTTTACGCCAGTCTTCACCCTCCATCCAGATCAGGAGGTTGTCCCTGCGGATGCCGGCGTTGTTCACCAGTACTTCTATATACTCATCGGGATGAGTTTCCTGCCACTTGGAAATGGCATTTTTCACCTTTTCGGCATCGGCCACGTCAAACTGCATAAGTTCTCCGTGACCATCGATGAGCCTCAGGGTTTCCTCTGCAGCGGCGGCGTTGGACACGAAGTTAATCAGGACCTCATAGCCCATTTCATGCAGCTTTTGGCAAACTGCCCTGCCAATTCCGCGGCTTCCGCCGGTTACAAGTGCATATTTCATAATTTAAAAATTATAAAATTATTTTTTTACGTGTCCCTCTCCTCCAAACCTCCTCCCCTCGGGGAAGGAGGCTTACTATCGCCCTTCAGGGCTCGAAAGTTCGATTGATTTACAAGTATTTAAGGCCGATATTGTGGTGCCAAGTATGCCGTGCAGGCCAAGATTCTGCCCTGTAAGGAAGAGCCATGGAAGCGGCGTTACGGGGGCAACGAAATCGGCATTGGAATGCTTTTTAATACCGTATCCAGGGCTTAGCATGCTGCGGTATTTTTTAACTTTAAGCCGGCCGAGTCTTTGGGCGGCGCGGTCTATCATCTCTACCGGATTGCCCTCCCCGAAGCGCATTATTTCAAGTATTCCCGTCTCCGGTTCTCCAAAATGGAGCATAAATTTTTCGTCAAGGAAAATGGCGCCGCTTTGCCAGGGGGCGTCTTCCAGAAGGCAGTGAACGGTGAATATGTCGGGACCGTTTTCCAACCTGGCAAGCCGATGGATATACGATGGCCGCAAATGGTCCCGGACCATTTCCGCGGTTGTAAGCGGATGAAGGTCAGAGATGATTATATCTGCATTGAAGGTGTTGCCATCTTTGCAGGTAACCGTCTTATTATCAATTACTTGCGCCTTCTTGTTGCAACGTATATCCAAGCCTTTGCACAGCTCTTCCACCAGGGTATTTCCGCCGCCTTTAAGGCGCCATGCACTCTTTTGGTACGGCCCGATTACGTGCTCAATTTCGTACTCCGTGCACGAATTCAGCCTTAGGAAAGGGAAGCCTTCGTCGGGATCGGCCTTGTACCATGGAAGGTCCATGAGGCCAAGCGGACGGAAGAGTTTTTCCAAAGGATCTCCCGGAACCAGGCCGCCCACCGAATGGAAGCCGCGCTCGCAGTTCACCCCTTCCCACTCAAAGCCGGCAAGAACTCCGCCAGGCTTTGTATCGGCCTCAAGCACAGTTACTTCCCAGCCCTTGCGTGACAGGATGCGTCCGCAAAGAAGGCCTCCCAGGCCCGCTCCAATAATGACTGCTGTCTTAGCGGACATCCCTTATGATTAGCGTAGAATTTGTGCCGCCGAAGCCGAATGAATTCGACAGGAAGGTGTCAAATTTCCTCTCGATGGTTGTGGCGGGAATAAGCAAATGGGCGGAATCTTCGTCCGGATTCTCGAAGTTGATGTTGCCGGCAATGAAGCCGTTTTTCATCATGAGCATGGAATAAACAACCTCCGAGGCCCCTGCCATCCACATTTCGTGGCCTGTCTGGCTCTTGGTGGATGTGATTGGAACTGTCTTTTCTCCAAGGACCTTTAGCAGGGCTTTTGCCTCGTTTGCATCGCCAACGTGCGTAGATGTAGCGTGCGCATTCACGTAGCCAATTTCATTGATTCTCACCCCTGCACGGCGAATTGCCATTTCCAGCGAACGAGCCGGACCGTCCACGTTGGGCGATGAAATATGGTCTCCGTTTGCCGAAAATCCATAGCCCAAAACCTCGGCCAGAATCTTCGCTCCCCTCCTCTTTGCCGATTCGTAGCTTTCCAGGATAACGGTTGCAGCACCGCCGCCGGGCACAAGCCCGTCACGGTCACGGTCGAAAGGACGGGAAGCCTTAGTTGGCTCGCTCTCCCTTGTAGAGAAGGCAGATATTCCGTCGAACGAACCGGTAGCAGCGGGATTCACCTCCTGCGCGCCGCCGCAGACAACCATATCCTGCAAACCGCTCTGAATGAGCAGCGCGCCAAGGCCGATTGCATGGGATCCGCTGGCGCAAGCGCCTGAAACTGTGAGGTTTATACCCTTGAGGCGGAAGATTACGCCAAGGTTCATGGTAACCGTGGAGTTCATACTCTGGAAGATGGCACCGCTGCCGCAGAGCATGGTGTCCTTCTTCTCCACAATCTTTGCTATGGAATTATACACGGCATCGGCCGTACTGTCGTTGCCGTAAAGAAGGCCGACCTCATGAGTATCAAGATATTCCTGGTCGATTCCGGCATCCTTTAAAGCATCGCGCGTAGCGCAGTATGCATACTGAGCCGGCTCCGGCATATAAACACGCTGAGCACGGGGCAGTTCCCCTTTAAGGTCCGGAGCAGGCACAAAAGAAGTCAGGCCGGAGCGGAATCCCATTTCCTTGCGTGCAGAATCCAGAATAATACCAGATTTGCCGCTGTAAAGGGAATCGCATACCTGTTCCAGAGTGGTCCCGAGACAGGACCAGATACCCATACCTGTTATAACAACTTGATTCATACCGCAAAGGTACGAAAAAACTGCGGTTTTACGATATTTAATCAAGTAAGTCCCTCCCCTCGAGGGGAGGGACGAGGGATGAAATTAGGGAGGGGGACACGTTGAGCCCCCTGGTAGGTGCGGTTCTTCGACAAAAAAGCCTCGGTGGTCGCTAGACCATCGAGGCTTTCGAAGAACCGCAGCTACCTACTCTCCCACCTGGTGGGGCAGTACCATCGGCG
>JAGCWB010000096.1 GCA_017962065.1 Bacteroidales bacterium | reverse complement strand
TTTATCTACTTTGCCCATAGTTCGTCGGTAAAGATGAAGGCGGGATAGCCGGCGCCGGGATGCCAGTCAGGGATGGGGCCGATATTTTTAGCGAATACCTTGATATAGCGCGCGGTACAGTCCACTGGCAACTGGGCGTCCCAGACCTGGACCACCAAATCTTTCTGATCTACCTGGGTATCTACTCGCCCAAGGGGTTTAAAGTTTTCGCCATCGGCCGATGACCAGAACTCCACATAGCTGGGCATCCATATCCAGGAGCGGGCGTCCTGGCAGAAACCGGCGCCAACTACACTTATGCTGCGCTCCTCCAACAGGTCCAGTATTGCCTCGAAATCCTGGTCCTGATAGCCCTGCCAACCTCCTGTGCGCCAGTTTATTCCGCCGCGGGTGCCGTCTATGAGGCCTTCGTCCCCGCCGGCAGTGTACTGCCTGTTGTAGTGCGAAAGTATCTTTACAGCCCTGTCCTTTTGGACCTGACGCACGCGGCTGCGGGTAACAAAGCTCTCTTTCCCATCGGCTACGGCCCAGGCGCTTAGTTCGCAAGGATAGTAAACGCAGAACGGCTCACTATAAGGCATTGCCTCACCGCCGTTAATTGCGTAATACAGAGCACCTTTACCGGTAATTGCAACCTGCAGCGAGTCAGTAAATATATCGTTTTCCATCACAAATGCCGGGTTGGGAACAATGTCCTCCACGGCCGGAGCGGGTCCGGAATACCCAGGGCAAACGGGATACTTACCAAGCGATGACAGTATGTACCAGGCGCTCATCTGGCCGCAGTCGTCGTTGCCGCAAAGGCCGTCCGGGGCGCTGGAATAAAGGGTTTCAAGTATCTCCGAGACGCGTGCCTGCCGTTTCTCCGGTTTCCCGATGGCATCATACAGGAACGCTACATGATGGCTGGGCTCGTTGCCATGGGCATATTGGCCGATAAGACCGGTTATGTCCACCTGGGTGCGGCCGGTTGTCTCCTGAGGGGCGGTGAAAAGGCCGTCCAGACGTGCCTCAAAGGCTTCTGGGCCGCCAAAAGCCTCTATCAGGCCGGGGATGTCGTGAGGCACAAAGAAACTGTACTGCCATGAGTTGGCCTCCGTATAATTATTGTTCACTTCCCGCGGGTCAAAAGGCGAGAACCATCGGCCGTTAAGGCGGGCGCGCATGAACAGAGTCTCAGGATCCAATACGTTCTTCCAGTACTGGGAGCTCTTCATAAATTCTTGATACTCATCCATATGACCAAGCCTCAAAGCCACTTGCGCCACGCACCAGTCGTCGTATGCATATTCCAGCGTTTGGGATACCGACTCATGCTCGTCATCGGCCAGTACCAGGCCGTTGCGGCGGAAACTGTCAAGGCCGAATTCCCCGTTCCGGGCCGATGCCAGCAGAGCCTCAAATGCTTTTTCGTAGTCGAAGCCGGTGATGCCACGGGCCATTGCATCGGCAATTACGGGGGCGCTGTTGTAGCCTATCATGCAGTTGGTTTCATAGCCGGAGAGTTCCCAAACAGGCAGTTTTCCTGCTTCATCGTAAATGGAAAGCATTGATTTTATGAAATCTACAGTCAGTTCGGGCTCGATTTCGGTAAGCAGCGGATGCAGGCCGCGGAAGGTATCCCAGAGGGAGAAAACCGTATAACGGTCCCAGCCTTTTGCCGTATGCACATCCCCGTCCATGCCTCGGTACTGGCCGTTGGCGTCGGAGTACAGGGTGGGGTGAATGGCCGTATGGTAAAGGGCCGTGTAGAACCGTCGCTTGTGCTCATCGTCCGTGTAAGGGCATTTCACTTTGCTCAAATATGCCTCCCAGGCCTTTTGGGTTGACTCTTTTTGCTTCTTCACGCTCTTCGGCCAATCGGCATGAATATTGGCCCAGGCATTGGCCGATGACACCGACGATATACCCACCCTGATGGCTATCTTATTGGTATTGAATGTAATATAAGCCTTCTCTCCATCAATTTCCACATTCTTTACCGGGGCGCTGAACTCCATGAAAAAATAAACCCTTTGGCCGCGGGCCCAGCTGGACGATATGCGGTATCCGCTGCAACTGTATCTATCGGCCATAATTGCATAGTCTTCAAGTGGATCCCTGTGCTTGAGGTCGATCACGATGTTGGCCTTGGTGCCTATGGGGAATTTATACTCGTGCATGGCGCTGCGGCGGCCTGCAGAAAGTTTTGCCAGCACTTTGGTGTCGTCCAGATACACTTCATAGTAGCCCGGAGAGGCTTTTTCGTTGGCATGACTGAACTTTGAAGGCTTGCCGCCCGGTACAACCAAAACGTCGCACCAGTCCTGGCAACCGGTTCCGCTGAGGTGAGTGTGCGAAAAGCCGTAAATCACCGAGTCCGAGTAATGGTAGCCGCTACAAGCATCCCAATCGTTCTCGTCTGGGCGCGTGTCCGGACTTAACTGTATCATACCAAAGGGGTAAACCGCCCCGGGAAAAGTGTGCCCATGCGCATCGGTACCCACAAAAGGGTTCACAAAAGGCAACAATTGAAGCAAAAGTGTAAGCAGGAGATTCATATTCACAAAAATACGAAATTTTTGCAAATATTCCGCTGGCGGTTAAGTTGTTAATACTCAGGCACTTCTTGCATAGTAATCGTTCAGAAAACGAACGATTACTATATAATAACGCGCTAATACTCAGCGAGTTAGCCGCCAGCAACCAGCGACGGTAAAGTGCATATTGAACCTATCTGCTGCTGAAATAAAGCGGCCAGCGGTCCGGATTGATGTCCGGCAGATGCAGCATGATGCCCATCTCTACCACGTTCCCGAAATCGTCGTTGACGGCCGATCCGAAATACTTTATCATCGGGGCCTGGTTGATATACGACTTGAGGATGGGAGGAACGAACTGTCCCCTTTTTAGGAGCGTAGAGCAAAGGGCGCGGAAATCGGAAATGCTAGTAAATCTACTGCAAAGATAATAAAAAAAGGATGACTGTTAAGCCATCCTTTGTGCGCGAAATCAGAGTCGAACTGACACGTCCTTTCGGACACTACCTCCTGAGAGTAGCGCGTCTACCAATTCCGCCATCCGCGCATCGTTTGGGACTGCAAAGATACTCACTTTTTTTGAATCTCCAAACTTTTCGGTCTATATTTCCACATCGATTGGAATCAGCACAGACCAGTAGTCGGTGCTGATGGTTATGGCGGTGACAGATAGGTCAATTTTAAGCGAAAGGTCTTCAAGGTCATGGGCGGTCCAGTCATAGCCGGCGTCCTGCATGTAGTTGCCAAGGGCAAAGGAGCGCACCACCATGTCCGGCATGCTTATATCCAGCCAAAGTTCTTCCTCTGGATGCTGGCGCGGAAGACGTATATCGTTTCCCGTATCAAGCCTGCAGGAGAAATCTCCTTCCTGGGGCTCCCCTTCCAAAGACAAGCCGTCCACCCTGCCACGGACGTTTGCCCAGTATGGCTCACCCCAGCCGGGAGGACCGTCAAAAGACAGTGAAAGGGCGCAGAAATGCTTGTGCAGCTGCACTGTTACACTTGCCTCATCGGCCTGTGTATCAATCCATTCATTTGAAAGATACAGCGGAGGGCAGTCGTAGCCCAAGGGAATAGAGACTGAGTTTCCGGAAGGCAATGACGTGCCGGCTATCGCCACCAGGTTCACTCCCGACTTTGGCACACGGACAGTTATTACAGTATCACATGACGCCTGAAGAGTTTCCGAGTAACCCGCCCCTTCCAGCGACAGGTTAACCGGATACGTTGGCATGCCGCAAACCTCTATGGAAAGCACGCACGGGCAGGCCGTCCGGTCTTCTTTAATGCAGGAAGCCAAACCAAAAACCATGACCAGGAAAAGAACCTGCCCGATGCGAGCCAACTTTATCATTTGCCGTAACTCTTGAAGGTTTTCACAATCAGGCTTTCACGGTCAGGGTACTGGGCAATCAACTGCTCCTTAAGGTCGTCTATGCTAGTAATCTCAGCCGTAAGGGCACGGTAGATTTCTCCGCGGGACATGCCGCGCTCGTACAGGTAACTGAAGATATCCGGCTTGAACCAGTAGCTGCTTCCGTAGTTTGGCAGATTGCCGCCGTAACGGTCCTTGTGCAGGGTGGACTGCATGAAATACCCCCACATTTCACCCAGTTCGCAGTATCCGGCATTGTCCCCGCCGCCCGTTCCGTAGGCTTTTCCACCCTCGGTAAGGAATGACATCAGTACATATTCTATGTATGAAGTCCAATAGTCGTTCCCCACCTGAGCATAGTGGCTGGCGTGCGACAACTCGTGCACTATAGCATCGTATATTCCGGCATAATCCTGCTCTTTCGTGCCCACCGTAATGTCCGGCAGAAACATCTTTATAATGAAGAGATACTGCCCCAGATATTTCTGAATCAGCGAATGACTCAGAGCCGCCCCATGATGCAGCATTGGCGTACTGGAACAGTTCAGGTCCGGGAATATCCAGATACGCAGGTCGTCCGGAGGGGGCAGGACATCCAGGTCGGTATCGGTGCAGCGGGAATAATAATCGTATGCGGCATTGTTGGTTACACAACGCCGGAACAGCGCCCCGTCGCTATCGGCATTCACATTCACGTCTATACCCTGCGCACTGCCTTTGCCAAGGGTACTTACCGAAGCGGGCACAATGATGAAATTGAAACCGATTTTGAAGCCTTTTTCGTTCTGGAAAACCAGCCTGTAGCGCGGCTCCCCGGAAAAAGTCTTTGGCATCTCGTAATAGCCGTCCCTTGTGGTGTAACATGTTGCAATTTTCACAAAAATGTTGCACACAACCATTACTCCCGCAACGCCATACGGCTTTCCTCCGCTGAACATTGGATCTTCAATGGTTATTCGGCCTTTAGGAGCAACAGACTCCGCTTTTGTAAGAGGCTCAAGCATGTCCTCGTTCCCGGTCAGGCGGAACGACTCCCTCTCCACAAGGTCCCAGTCAATGCCCAGATCTCCACGGGTGGCAGGGTCATGTTCCGAGATATAACATTCGTCAAGCATCTCATACCTAATGCCTTCCGGGAATTCAAACTCCCTTGGAACAACGGCATACTGCCATGTGATTGACTCCTCCCCTAATGAAGGATCCTGATAGTAGTCCCCTTCCTTGGCAATCCTGTAGTCCATGGGATGGTCCATAAGATAGATGTCCATGGCCTGCAGCCGTTTAAGCTGGGCGTCGTCTTCCGGAAGGAAGCGCACATAAAGGTCAGTTGTGGTAATGTCCACTCTGCCGGCCTTTGTAGGGTACACGGAGGCCAGGGCCTCCTTCATGTTCTCCACAGTGTATGGGTCTTCCAGCTTTTCGCCAAGCTGGATCATCCCGTGGGACAAGTTCTGCTCAGGAGCACGGGAAGCGTCTTCTCCCGGCCCTGCCTCGCGTTCACATGCCACCAGCATGAGAAGCGGAATCAACAAAAGTTCACAGACGTAAGATCTCATAACTCAAAAAATTTTTTGCACTGCAAAACTGAGAAAAGCTATCCGTTTTATAAAGGAACAAACGTTTAATTTTAAAATCGGCCTCCCACATGCGTCAGAGGCCGATTTTCGGGCCCGACCAAACGGATAATTTTAAAAAATGACATCATCGGCCTTCAAAATCGGCCTTGCAGGCCCTTCAAATGATGAAAAGCCGTTTTTTGAGATGCCCTCAAAAATTACTATATTTGCGAGATTTTTAAGAGAACTACTATGCAGGACATCAGAAACATAGCTATCATCGCCCACGTAGACCATGGAAAGACCACCCTCGTGGACCGTATGATATATCAGGCCAACCTGGTAAGGAAGCCGGAAGACCTTGGCAACCTTATCCTGGACAACAACGACCTGGAACGCGAACGCGGCATCACCATCCTGGCAAAGAACGTATCGGTGACCTATAAGGGCGTGAAAATCAACATCATCGACACTCCCGGCCACAGCGACTTTGGCGGAGAGGTGGAAAGGGTGCTGAATATGGCCGACGGTGTTCTGCTGCTGGTAGATGCCTTCGAAGGCTGCATGCCCCAGACCCGCTTTGTGCTTAACAAGGCCATCGACATGGGCAAAAAGCCGATTGTTGTCATTAACAAAGTGGACAAACCCAACTGCCGCCCGGACGAGGTTCAGGAAGAAGTGTTCGAACTGATGTTCAACCTGGGTGCAAACGAAGACCAGCTGTACTTCAAGACGATCTAGCGCAGTGCCAAGCAGGGCTGGATGTCAAAGGACTGGAAAAAGCCCACTCAGGACATCACCGCCCTCCTGGACACCATCCTGGAAGAAATTCCCGCGCCCGAAATGAGGGAAGGCACGGCCCAGTTGCTGGTTTCGTCGCTGGAATACAGCCCCTACGTGGGACGGATTGCAGTGGGTCGAATCACCCGCGGAACCCTCAAAACCGGCATGCCCG
>JAGCWB010000095.1 GCA_017962065.1 Bacteroidales bacterium | reverse complement strand
TCCTTTTTCAGGCGTAGGAAGGTTTCCTTGTCCATATCAAGGGACTTCTCCAGGGCGTCAAGTTCGCCGGCTAAAGAATCGGCCAGACCTTCTTCTTTAAGGGTTTTGCGCATCTCGTCAAAGGTGGCGCGGGCCTGGGTGCGATAGTCGAACTTCTTATCGGCAGCAAAGGCTATGAAATCATCGTAATCTGTGAATCGGAACACTTCCGGCGAGGGAATGCTCTCGTGTTTGCGTACGTAATCCAGCGCGTATTGCTCAAGAAGGCCGCTATAGACCACAGAATAGGTGAGGCGGGAATACTTGGGAGCCTTTACTTCAAAGTCCGGGGTGATACCGCCGCCGTCGCGCACCGTGCGGCCGTGGGCCGTGGTGAAGGTGTGCGTGAGAGAGTCCGGAATATGGCCCACGGAGCCATCTTCGTTGCGATGTGCGTAGTCAATTGCCTGCACGCATCGGCCCGAAGGAGTGTAATATTTGGCGGTGGTAACCTTTAGCTGGCCGTCGTATGGGAGGGGTCGGATGCTTTGTACCAGGCCTTTACCGTAGGTGCGGGTGCCAACGATGGTTGCACGGTCATAGTCCTGCAAGGCGCCGGAAACAATCTCCGAAGCCGATGCACTTCCGCTGTCCACCAGCACCAGGATGGGAATTTCCGTATCCACAGGGTCCGAAGTCGTCTTATAAGTCTGGGCCGATCCGGCGGCGCGCCCCTTGGCGCTCACTACCACCGAACCTTTGGGAATGAAGAGCGATGTCATGTTAACCGCTTCTCCCATAAGCCCGCCGCCGTTGCCGCGAAGGTCCAGCACCAGGCGCTTCATCCCCTGGGCCTTAAGCTTTAGGAAAGCATCCCGCAGCTCGTTAGCAATGCCGTCCGTGAACTTGCTGATCATTATGTAGCCATCGGCCTCGTTGAGCATGCCGGCATATTCAAGCGAAGGAATCACTATACGCTCCCTAACTACCGGGACGTCAATTACTTCTCCTGCTTTCCAGCTGTCGCCTGCGCGGAGTTTCTTAACGCGTAAAACCACCGTGGTGCCCGGCTTGCCGCGCATTTTTTCGCTGGCCTCGCCGCTTTGAAGGCCGTGGGTAGATACGCCGTCAATGGCCTCTACTTCGTCCCCGCAACGCAGGCCGGCCTTTGCCGCCGGAGAGTTGGCATATGGCTCATTTATAATCACGTTGCCGTTTACGTCCGGCTTGTAAATGATGGCTCCTATGCCGCCATAGGCGCTGTTAAGCATCATCTGGAAGTCTTCCTGCTCTTCTTCCGGCACATATACGGTGTATGGATCCAGTGCTTCCAGCATGGCATCCACTGCCGCCCGCTCTATGCGGCCAACCTCCAGGGAGTCCACATAAGAACGGTTTAACTCTTTGATAATTGCGTTGTAAACCTCTGTCCATTTGGCCAGGGTAAAGCTGTTTGACTGCGCTACTGCGCTGATATTCACGGCAACAAGTGCTGCCAAAATTAGGCTCAATCGTTTCATATAAATACAAATATACAAAAATTATGCGTATCTTTGCGGCGGTTTTTAGTTAGTGTATTTATTATGAAGATTGTATTTGCAACGGGTAACCCCGGAAAACTGCGCGAAGCCGCAGAAATCCTGGGCCAGGGCTTCGAGCTTGTTACCCCCGCATCGGTGGGTATAGCTGAAGACATTCCTGAAAACGGAAACACCCTCAGGTCCAATTCCTTACAAAAGGCAGAATATATTTACAAGAAAACAGGCCTCAACTGCTTTGCCGATGATACAGGCCTGGAAGTGGATATCCTTGGCGGCGCCCCCGGCGTAGAAACCGCAAGGTATGCAGGTCCGGAAAGAGATCCATCGGCCAATATCGATAAACTTCTGTCGGAAATGGCCCGCAGGGAAAAGGAGGCCGCAATGGCCCGCACCAACGGTCTTTCCACCTCAAAGGCAAACAGGGATGCCCGCTTCCGCACGTCCGTAACCCTTATACTTGATGGAGAAGTTCATTTCTTCGACGGCGTAATGGAAGGCCATATTGCCACCGAACGCCACGGAAACGGCGGCTTCGGCTACGATCCCGTCTTTGTTCCGGAAGGCTACGAAGTAACGGCTGCCGAACTCTCCGAGGATGAGAAAAACGCCATTTCGCACCGCGGGAAGGCGTTAAGAGCCATGGCCGATTACCTTAAAAAGTAGGTGGAAAACATCGAACTCATAGTTCTAGGTACTACCAAGGTGGGGGAGAACGCTGTAGTTGTTCATACCCTGTCCAAGGAATATGGCCGGCGTGGGTTCATGGTGCGTCCCGGCAAAAAGGCCGGCATGGCGCTTTTCCTGCCTCTGAACATCCTGGAAGCCGATGTCGTTGAAAACCCTAAATCCCAGCTATGGAGCCTTCGAGGCATGGTCCTGAAGGACGGCCTGGCGGGGATAAGGGGCAACGTGCACAAAAACACAATGTCGCTTTTCCTGTCGGAGGTGCTGTTCCGCACCCTGCATGACGGTGAAAACGAGGACGGGCTATTCGAATGGTGCGTAGGTCAAATACTTGCCCTGAACGTCATGGAGGCCGATTTTGCCAATTTCCACATACGCTTTTTGCTGGAACTGGCAGGCGCCATGGGCTTCCGTCCCACCTTCGACGACATTGCCCCCTTTGCGCAGGAGCACCTTAAGGAACTTAAGCCGTTTTTATCGGCCGGTTTCAGTGAGTCAATGCTCCTGCCCCTTTCCGGTGCTTCGCGTAACGACCTGTGCGAAAGCCTCCTTCAGTACCTTTCGTACCATACCGAATCGGCCATCCAGGTAAAGTCACTTGCCGTTTTGCGTGAGTTGTACCGCTAACTTTGCTTTTTTCTTGGAAAATGGCTAACTTGCAGCCATGAAGAAAATTGCACTGTTGGCGGCCATGCTCGCCATTTTCGCCTGCACCGGCGAAAATACCAATACTCCGGACACCCCCGGAACGCCCGATACTCCTCAGACACCGGACACACCTGATACTCCGGAAACGCCCGACACTCCGGATGCCCTGTCGTTCGCCAAAGGCGCCGATATAAGCTGGGTAACGGAGATGGAATCCAAAGGCTACAAGTTCTACAACGCATCCGGCACGGAAAAAGAATGCACTGCCCTTATGAAAGAGCTGGGCGTAAACGCCGTGCGTTACCGCGTGTGGGTAAATCCTTCAGGCGGCTGGTGCAACAAGGCCGATGTCCTTGCCAAGGCCAAGCGCGCCCAGGAGTTGGGCCTGGCCATAATGATAGACTTCCATTACTCGGATACATGGGCCGATCCTGGCAAGCAGGATCCCCCGGCGGCGTGGAAGGATAAGTCATTGGTCGAGATGTCCGCGGCCGTTAATACGCACACCACGGAAGTGCTCCGGGCTTTAAAGGATGCCGGCGTGGATGTTAAGTGGGTGCAGGTTGGCAACGAGACCAACACAGGCATGTGCTGGCCCACCGGATCGTTGTCAAGCTCATCGACACAAGGTTTTTCAACCCTGGCCAATGCGGGTTACGATGCTGTAAAATCCGTATATCCTGAGGCCCTGGTCATTATCCATCACAGCAATGCCCAAGAGCTTGAAAAGAATAGGTGGTTCTATGGGTTGGTAAGCGGTTCTGTCAGGTTCGATATGATTGGCCTGTCTCTTTATCCTTCTTACTGGGACAATAAAATAAAAGCTTATCCGGACTGGACGCCTTATTGCTCACAGGCCGTGGCTACTTTCAAGGAACTGAACAGGGAGTTTTCCAAGCCTGTTATGCTGGTGGAATTCGGCATGCCTGTAAGTGAGCCGGACAAGGCCCAGGCCGCCCTGCAGTACATTCTGGACGGGGTTAAGGACTTTGACTGGTTCAAAGGTGTCTTTTATTGGGAACCGGAAAGCGAGCATAGCCGCAACGGCTACGACTATGGCGCTTTTGCAAATGGTAAATCCACAGGTGTTTTAGAGTTGTTCAAACAATGAAAAAGATTTTGACTCTTTTGGTTGCGGGCCTTATGTGCGTCGCAGCCTTTGCGCAGGACTTGGATGCGCAATATGCGGCCGATCTTCTGGCTCCCGGCACCCCCGCGCCGGAAATCACGCTGGACGATGTGTATGGCAATACTGTGAGCCTGAGCAGTTTCCAGGGCCGCACCGTGGTGCTGGTATTCTGGGCCTCATGGTGCCCGGACTGCCGTGCAGAGGTTCCCGCCATCAAGGAACTCCGCGCCGCCCACCCGGAAGTGGCTTTTGTTGGAGTTTCTTTTGACCGTACCCATGAGGCTTTCGAGTCTTATGTTTCCGACAATGGCATGGACTGGGTCCAGCTCTTCGATCCCGCCGGGATGAAGTCTTCTGCTGTTGGAGCCGCCTACCACATCAAGTGGATTCCCTCCCTGTATCTGATTGCCCCCGACGGCACCGTCTCCCTTGGCACCGTAATGCTTGACAAACTGGCCAAGCGGCTTTAAGTGGGTATTGGATTAACATGAAGCCCCGCTGGACATTGGGACCGGCGGGGCTTCTTTTAGCGAATAAAGCTATAAGTCTGTTGATTAGTTGGCAGGCTTGTAGGTTTTGATCTTGGTCACCTTGGGAGTTTCACCGGATGCTACAGCGGTCTTGAAGACCAGGTCGAAGGAGATGGAGATAAGGCTCTTCTGTACTTCGAAAACCTTGTCGCAAGCGGCGATGGCCTTCTGGTCGTTGGTGTCGTTCTTGTAGATGATGGCGTTGCCGAAGGTCTCAATCAGAGCGGTGTTGCAAGACAGGATGAAAGCTGCGTTAAGGCCGGTAGCGTCGGACTGGGGCTCGATGTAGTAACCACCGGCGTCCTTTGCGGTGTCGGTCTTCTGACAGGAAGTGAAAGCGAGAGCGGCAACTGCTACAGCCACGGCTGCAATGATAGTTTCTGATAGTTACAATTATTATAATTCATAGTTTGTCCCCAAACGGGTAATCTGTCCCCGACACGCGAATTACATTTGTTTATCGCGCATATTCGTTGTAATATTATATTGCAAATCAAGTCCTATGGAAGAACGGATAGTTAATAAACTGGACAGCGGAATGCCGCGCTGGCTCATTGAGGTTGGTTTTTTGTTGATGCTGGACGCGCTGCTGCCGGCTATAGTAACAGACAGCATAGCCATCATTGTCCTGGTGGCCTATGCCTGGGCAATGAGAAAAGTATTAGTTTGATTGTGCCCTGTAACGGGCGGGCGTAATGTCGATATACTTTTTGAATGCTTCCTGGAAAGTAGTGCGGGAAACAAACCCCACATCCTTGCTCACAGCCTCAATGGTCCAGTTGGGATTTTCTTTCAAAAGCTTGCAAGCATAAAGGATGCGCTTATCCGTGAGGTAATCGTAAAGCCTGTCGTATTTTGAATCCTTGATGAAGTTCCTGAGCCTTTTCTGGGTAATTCCCAGACGCTGCGCCATGGTTTTCAGGTCAAGTTCCGGGTCACAGAACATGAGATCCTGCTGCACTTTCTCATCTATCCAGGCGTTGAGTTGCTCATCGTCCATCTGCGATGTTGCCTGAAGCCGCACGCGGGCATCCTCGGCCTGTGCCTTGATCCAGGCCATTTCGTCGCCGGAAATGAACTGCTCAAAATCTTTCTTGAGCGATTCAATCATTTCTTTCTGCTGCTGGTTTTCCAGGATGAGCCTGTCCCGAACCTGCTTTTGTTTATCCACCTCATCGCTTGTTTGCTTATAAGCCCAGCGTATTCCCACAGTGAAAGCTATAAGGAATACCAGAAAAGTGGCAAAAATGACAATTTGGGCGCCGGTCATAAACAAATGATTTTTGCAAAAGTAATCCTTTTTTGCAAAATACCTGCATTTTTAGTGACTAAAGCACAGTCACCGGGGTTAAAAGCCCGAAAGCGTGCTTTAGGCGGGGTCTGGAGGGGTCGCTAAAGCACGATGACCCGGGTTGAATGGCCGAAAGTGTGCTTTAGGCGCACGGAGAGAGAAAAGAAAATGCTATATTTGTACGTACAACAAGGAAAAATATGAAAAGAATAGTACTGATATTAGCCGCAATGGCTGGTGTGGCAGCTTGCAAGGAAAGCGGCTGGACAAAGCAAGAAATGGCAACGATTATGGATCAGGGAATGGTGATGTATGTTACCACGGTGCCTGGTGACAGCACCATTCTGCGCACGAAGTGCACAGAGATCGGCCCAAAAGAACTTAAATCCGAAGAGTTGCAAACGCTTATTGCAAAGATGAAGGCAACGGTTACGGATCCGTCGCAGGACGGGGTGGGCATTGCCGCGCCTCAGGTTGGAATTAGCCGAAGGATAATTGTGGTACAGCGTTTTGACAAGGAAGGGGAGCCGTTCGAAGCATACGTGAACGTGAAAATCGACAGCCTAAAGGGCGAAATCGTGAGAGGCCGTGAAGGCTGCCTTTCCATCCCCGGACTCCGCGGCATAGTTCCCAGAAACAGCATCATAAATATCTCATACACAGAGGTTCCCTCCGGCACAACAATAAAAGAACAGATAGAAGGTTTCACCGCCGTAATCTTCCAGCACGAGTGTGACCACCTGGACGGAATTCTTTACACAGACAGGGCCGATTCTTTATTCACATATTAATTATGGAAAACACCACGCCGGAGCGCATACAGGAACTGGTCCAAAAGCAGCGCGATTTCTTTGCCACAGGCGCCACCAGAAACGTAAGCTGGCGCAAGCAGCAGCTCAAAAATTTCAACAACGGCCTCAAAAAGTGGGAAGAACCTCTTTGCGACGCCCTGTGGCAGGACCTTCACAAGAGTTACGAAGAAGCCTTCATGACAGAGATAGGCCTTGTGTACGGTGAAATAGGGGAGGCAATAAGCAAGGTCCAAAAATGGGCCCGCCGCCAGAAGAAGTCAACACCGCCAACCTGCCTTCCGTCGTCCAGCTACATCGTCCGTGAACCCTTGGGCTGCACCCTAATAGTGAGTCCCTGGAACTACCCCGTTCAACTGCTCCTGAACCCTCTGGTTGGCGCAATATCGGCCGGATGCACGGCCATACTTAAACCGTCCCCGTACGTTCCAAACATTTCCAAGGTGCTGGAAGAATTCATAAAAGACACCTTTAATGAGGAGTACGTCGCTATAGTTCAGGGCAACCGCCAGGTAAATGGAGAACTGTTCAAGCACCGCTATGACCTTGTGTTCCTCACCGGCAGTCCTTCTCTGGGCCGCATAGCAATGGAAGCCCAGGCCAAGTACCTCACACCCATGGTACTGGAACTGGGCGGCAAGAGCCCGTGTATAGTAGATAAGGAAGCAAATCTGCAGGTTGCCGCCAAGCGCATAGCCTGGGGCAAGTGCCTGAACAGCGGTCAAACCTGCATAGCCCCGGACTACCTTTTCCTGCACCAGGACATCAAGGACGCCTTCATCCAGGCTTTCAAAGAGCAGCTTAAAACCCTTTATCCGGACGGTACGGAAACCTCCGACAAATACGTCCACATAGTGAAGGGAAGCGCCTTCGACCGCCTGGAAAGTTATCTTAAAGACGGCAAAATCGTTGCTGGAGGCCGCTGCAACAGGGAAAACCTGTGGATGGAACCCACCCTTCTGGACGGAGTCTCCCAGGACGCTCCGGTAATGCAGGAAGAAATCTTCGGCCCCATTTTCCCCATCATGACCTTCAAAGACCGCAGCGAAGTTGTTAAATTCGTGAATTCCAGGGAAAAGCCGCTGGCCTTCTATTATTTTGGAAAAGAGGCCGATGGCTGGGACATGATCGGCAAAACCACCTCCGGCGGAGCCTGCATCAACGATGTCATTATGCACATAGCCAACAGCAAGATTCCATTTGGAGGCGTGGGCAATTCCGGCATGGGTAGCTACCACAGCGAGCGCAGTTTCCTTGCCTTTAGCCATGAGCGTTCTGTGCTCAAAACCCCCACCGGCCTGGATCCTGAATTCCGATATATGCCGTATAAACTATTCGGCATAATAAAGAAAATGCTCACAATGAGTGCAAAATAGCCCATTTTTTTGTATGTTTGTAAGTTGATGCTGCGCGGCAGATGAAACGGATACTATTAATATCGGCCTTAACTGTGCTTGCATGCCTTAACATGCAGGCACAAAAGAATAAACGGAGCACAACCGTAGTGTTTACTCCGCAGTGGACGGCGCAGTCGCAGTTTGCCGGTTATTACGTGGCACAGGAGCTTGGTTATTACAGGGAAGAGGGCCTCAATGTGCAAATTGCCCATCCCAATGCCACACAGGGCTCGGACGAACGCATCAAGTCGAACACCAGCCAGATTACAACCCTTCAGCTGGCCCAGGCAATGCAGCTCATAGATCAAGGAACGCCGCTTGTGAATCTTCTGCAAACGTCCATGAACAACGGCCTCCTAATTGTGTCAAGGCGCAACATGAACCCCATGGAGCAAAAGGGCGCAAAGGTGGCGCTGTGGCGTGCCGGCTTCACCCAACTGGTTGAATGCGCGGCAAAGGAAGCCGACCTTCAGTTCGAGTGGGTAAGGGCCGCCAACATGATTAACCTCTTTGTGGCAGGTGCCGTAGATGCCTCTGTAGCAATGTCTTACAACGAGTATTATCAAATCCTGCAGGCCGGCATAAAGATAACGGAGGATAACATATATCGTTTTGCCGACCACGACTGCAACATCCAGGAAGACGGCCTGTACGTAACAAGAGAATATTACAACAAGCATAAGGAGCAGGCCGATAAATTTGCCCGTGCAAGCCGTCGGGGCTGGGAATATGCAGCAGAGCATCCGGAAGAGGCCCTGGACATTGTGATGAAGTACGTAAGGCGCAACAATATAGCCACCAACCGCATTATCCAGAGAAAGATGCTGGAAGAAATCCTTCGCCTGCAACTGGACCCGGACAGTGGGGAACGGGAGTTCCGCATAAGGCCGGACATGCTTGAAAAAGCCAACGACCTGATGCTCCGCAACGGAGAAATCAGCCGTGCCATAACAATGGAGGACCTTAGCCGATGAGTAAGCCGGACTACATATCAAAGTATGGTCTAAGGCAGTCCCTCAGTGCCAGGATAAGTCTTTGGGTGGTGCTGTTTGCAACCGCCATATTCGTGGCGTCGCTTGGATATCTGTTCTGGGTGTCGCGCAATGCCGTAAAAAGGGAAGCCATCCGTGGCGCCACCCGTGTGCTGGACAATACAGTGTTAAGGGTTAACGGCATTCTGGAAGATGTGGAACTTGCCGCCAACAACTTGGAATGGTTGATTTACAAAGACCTGGACAAGCCGGAAATGATGATGGAATACTCCAGGAACGTTGTCCTTAACAATTCCTTCATCAACGGCTGTTCAATATCGTTTGAACCTTATTTTTACAAGTCCAAGGGAAAGTATTACTCCTGCTATTCCAATAACAACGGCCATCAAGTATTTACCCGCCAGGAAGGAAACGACCAGTATCAGTATTTCTACTTGGACTGGTATCTTCTTCCAAAGCTGCTTGGCCAGCCATGCTGGACAGAGCCCTATACAGATCAGGAAGAAGAAGACGATGGCATCATGGACTCCAAGATGATGGTGTCCTATTGCAAGCCCCTTATCGGCAACGATGGCTCGTTTGTAGGAACTCTTACTCTTGACATTTCGCTGGAATGGCTGTCAGAGACTATATCTGCCGTAAAACCTTATCCTAATTCATATTCCATCCTCATCGGCCGCGGAGGCACCTACCTTGTGCATCCGGACCCTGAGATGCTCTTCTATCAGAGCATATTCACTCCGGAACTTGTGGCGCCTAATCCGGAGCTGAGAAGCCTTGGCGATGCCATGCAGGACTGGCAGGAAGGTATGCGGGAGTTAAATATTGACGGACAGCGCTGTTTCGTGTATTTCAAGCCCATGATGACAACCGGCTGGAGCGTTGCAATAGTGTGCCCGGCGCACGATGTCTTTGGCGGTTTCCGCAGGCTGCAGAACACTGTGTTGCTTATAGTTATCCTGGGCCTGTTCCTCATGTTCGTGCTGTTCTCCAACATTATCAGGCAGCAGCTGCTGCCTTTGCAAACCCTGGCTGCGCAGGCCAAGGTAATAGCCGGCGGAGACTTGAACCATACCCTGCCCCAGTCCAAGCGCAAGGACGAGATTGGCGTCCTGAACAATTCGTTCGGAGAGATGCAGTCATCCCTTGTGACTTATATCAATGAACTTACGGCTGCAACCGCCAAGAAGGAGCGTATAGAGGGCGAGTTGCAGATAGCCCGCGGCATACAGATGGACATGGTGCCCAGCACCTTCCCTCCGTTCCCGGACCGCAAGGACATAGACCTTTACGCTTTAATGACTCCGGCAAAGGAAGTGGGCGGAGACCTGTACGACTTCTTCCTGATTGGCAACAAACTGCACTTCTGTATTGGTGACGTTAGTGGTAAGGGTGTTCCGGCCAGCCTGTTCATGGCTGTGGCCTGCAACCTGTTCCGTATCCTGTCCAAGCAGGGCCTTCCTCCGGCCGAAGTAGCCCGTCAGATCAACGACCGGATGTCGGAAAAGAACGAGCAGCTAATGTTCGTTACAATGTTCATCGGCCAGCTTGACCTTACTACGGGCCGGCTGGATTTCTGCAACTGCGGTCACAATCCTCCCATCGTGCTCACTCCCAAGCCTCATTTCATGGATTGCCTGCCCAATACTCCCATCGGCGTATGCGAAGGCTGGGAATTCAAGGACCAGGTGGTGGAGAACTTCCTCGGAACGCCCATTCTCCTGTACACAGACGGTCTTAACGAGGCCGAGAATCTGGTGCACGTGGAATTCGGCAACGACAAACTGCTTGCCCTCCTTTCAGAGCACAAGTTCGTCAATGCCCGTGAACTCATTGAGACTCTTCAGACGGCCGTCGCCGCCCATGTCGGCCAGGCCGAGCCCAGTGACGACCTTACCATGCTTTGCATAAACACAATTAAATTATAACATTATGGCACTGATTATCCTTATTGCTGTTGTCGCAGTCCTGGTACTGTGGGTAATTTCCGTTCAGAACAAGCTTGTCAAAAGCGACGAGTACTGCAACAACGCATTGAAACAGATCAACGTTCAGCAAATCAGCAGGTACGACGCCCTGCAAGCCCTTGTAAAGCTCACCCGTGAGTATGCTACTTATGAGGCCGATACTCTCCAGAAGGTAGTTGAGGCCCGCAAGATCACCTCTTCTCCTGCACCTACCGCAGCCGAGATCAACGCCAACGAGCAGGCCCTGGCCGAGATCGGCGCCAAGCTCATCGCAGTAGCTGAGGCCTATCCTGAACTCAAGGCCAACCAGAACTACCAGAAGACCATGGAGAGCATAGAGAAGTACGAAGAGAACGTACGTCTCTCCCGCATGACCTACAACGACACCGTAACCCGCTTCAACCAGCAGGTGCGTTCGTTCCCTACATCGGCAATCGCCGGCATTCTGGGCTTTGCAAAGCGTGACTATCTGGCCGACGACGTTTCCAAGAAGGACTATCCTGCAATCTAGCATGAAACGTCTTTTAGCTATTGCTTTAGCCGCAGTCTTGTGTTTCGGGGCTGCGGCGCAAAGTATTAAATCCATAAAGGACGTCGATATCCGTGTTGAACTGCAGCAGGACGGCAGTGCCTGGATAACCCAGGTCTGGGATGTAGATGCAAGTTCCTCAGGCACAGAATGGTATATGCCGATTGGGAATCTTGGGCCGATGACGATATCCGATTTGCAAGTTTCGGAAAACGGTGAGGCTTTTGAGTCCCTTGGAGACGATTGGGACGTGGACCGTCCCCGCAGCTGGAAAGCCGGAAAGTGCGGAATAGTGCGCAAGCATGACGGCGTAGAGTTGTGCTGGGGTCTCGGCGAGCCCGGCTGGCACCACTGGACAGCCCGCTTCTATGTAACCGGCCTTGTACAGGCCTACGACGATGCCGACGCCTTCAACTTCCAGTTCGTGAACAGGGGTATGTCGCCTGCACCGGAGCATGTGCTCCTGACAATAGTGCCTGCCTTCAATAGCCCGGTATGGACCTACGACAACACTCGCGTATGGGGCTTTGGCTTCTATGGTGACATTAATGTTGTGAACGGCGCAGTTGTGGCCGAATCGTCCGAACCCCTTAGTTACGGCAGCTCGGTAATTGCCCTGGTAAGGTTCGAAAAAGGCATCTTCCAGCCCTCTGTGGTTGCAGGAGGCCCTTTCCAGGATTTTCTGGATAATGCCCTTGAAGACAGTTCCTACGGTGATGACGACGGTACGTGGATCCTTATTCTGTTTGCCTTGTGCTTTGTCTTGTTCCTTGGCCTTGTCATCTGGATCGGCATTGCATCGGCCCTTGGATACAAGTGGAAGAAGTCTCTCTTCGGCCGCACCAAAATTGACGGCTGGTACCGCGACATTCCGCTGGAAGGCAATCTTATGCCGGCCGAATACCTGCTGGTGAAAGGTAAGCGCTTCGGGGGAAGCACCCCGGCCCAGAACATAATTGGCGCGTTCTTCCTGCGCTGGATCATGAACGGGGACATTGTTGTAGAGCCGGATCCCAAGAGTTCCAAGAGGGTTAACCTTAAGTTCAATTCGGTAACTGTTTCCACCGATGACGTGGAGGAAGACCTTTTCCAGATGGCCCGCACCGCCAGCGGCAGCAACATGCTTCTTGAGAAGGGCGAGTTCGAGAAATGGTCACGCAAAAACGCCGCCAAGATGGCCGCATGGCCGGACAGGGCGGTAGCGCGCGGCAAGACCTGGTTCAAGAATAAAGGCTACTTTGTGAAAGACGGCACCTGCTCCACCGAAGGCGCTACCCAGGCCTGCCACCTTATAGAATTCCAGAATTTCCTTAAGGCTTTCACTCTCTCCGACCAGCGTGAAGCCGTAGAGGTAAAACTGTGGAAAGACTATCTTGTTTATGCCCAGCTATTTGGTGTTGCCGATAAAGTGGCCTCACAGTTCAAGAAACTGTATCCTGCCGAGTTTGAGCAGGTGGCCCAATCCACCGGCATGGATACCACCACTCTGCTGTACACCATGCACTGGACCAATTCCTTCAGCACCAAAGCCTTCAACTCTGCTGCCACTAAGGCCGGCAGCGCCTCCGGCTTTGGCGGCCACACCTCTTTCGGCGGTGGTGGCGGCTTCTCCGGCGGTGGTTTTGGCGGCGGCGGAAGGTAATACCAAAAAAGCTCAGGCGTTGAACCTGAGCTTTTTTGTGCGGGTGAGAAGAGTCGAACTTCCACGGGCTAATGCCCACCACCCCCTCAAAGTGGCGTGTCTACCATTTCACCACACCCGCATTGTTTTTGGGACTGCAAAGATAGTGAGCATTTTTGAATTCCCAAAACTTTTTGGAACTTTTTTACAGCCCGCGCATGAATGTGGCGTCTGAGGGCCTTCCGTCCATGGTTAGCAGGCACCTGTCTTTAATTTTGTCTTTCTCATACACATTCATGGACAGGGTGCCGTGAAGGTCGTTCCAGCCGGAAGAGATTCCATTGGCATTGAAAGAAATCGGATCAATGCTCTCAAATGTGCAGCGATACCCTTTTTGCTCTATCCTGGAGCCGGTAATTTCCACAACCCAGTTTGCGTGACCATTATTCTGCTGATCAACTATCCTTTCGGCCATCATCTTAAAGGTGGTGTCGTATAAGCTGCCTCCAATGGTAAGAGGGTTGCTAAAAGTAAGCTGCCATTTATCATCGGCCTCTTTAGTAATCTCCATCCCATTGAAACGACTTGCCCAGTTGACGCTTGTCTTTCCTTCTTTAATGGCAATCTCCAGATCTTCCAGGGCGCAGGCCATCAGATCGTCCACTATGCACATCATGTAGGTTCTTCCTGCGGAATACTTGTAACTGGTTTTTCCGCCAACTACGTCGTAGGATGAGTCGGGGGTGTAGCCTTTTGAGCAGGCGCAAAGAGCCATAACGGCGGCTGCAAATATGATTATTATCTTTTTCATTATGCTGCAAAATTAAAACCTGAAACCCATGCCTATTCGGCCTCCTTTAATTACATTACCGTAAACAACTTCTGCGGTACCATATACACGCTGGCCACCCCATTCGATGCCAAAAGGTACAATGTCGTAAGCGAATCTTACTCCAAGCGAAGGAGTATAGCTTATACCTGCAGCCAGTCTGCCGTACATGCGGAAGTGGGCCGGGCTGGGAATGCGCAGCTTGGCTTCCGGAAGAAAGCAGAAAATATTGCGTTTGGCGGTGTTGGAACTGCCTTCTATACGCGTGTAGCTGTTAACTGTGATTTGGCTATAGTGCAGCTGGGCGCCAACACTTAACCATTTGAGCACCGAGTAATTGTAGTCCACAGTTAGAACCGGACCTGTGGTAACGTTGTACATGGGTTCGTACAGGGAATACAGGTCCATGGCCGTGTTTTGGTCTGTTTTGTATTCCAGAAATTGGGAGTTGTATCCGCCGATATAGAAGTTAATCTCGTGCGGATTGGTTTGGGCTTTTGCCGTAACTGCTGCCAAAAGCAAAGCGGCAATGATAATCAATGTTTTTCTCATAGCACTTATATAGATGCATTTTTATGCCGATTTGTGACAAGCAAAAGAAAAAATTATCGTAGATAAAAAATTTTTACTACCTTTGCAGTCCCTCACGAGTTGGGGGAATACGCGATTAATTAATTTTTAAACAAACAGATTCACAAAGGCTGTTAAAATCAGACTCCAGCGCCACGGTAAGAAGAATTTCGCATTCTTCCACATTGTAGTGGCCGACTCCCGCGCACCGCGCGACGGTAAATTCATCGAGCAGCTTGGCTCCTACAACCCTAACACCAACCCTGCCACCATCGTCCTTGACGGTGAAAAGGCTCTCGCTTGGCTCAAGGTAGGTGCCCAGCCCACCCTTACTGCACGTCGCATCCTCTCCTATGAGGGTGTCCTCCTTCGCTAGCACCTTGCCGAGGGCGTAGCTAAAGG